>WHTA01000061.1 GCA_009379825.1 Streptosporangiales bacterium | reverse complement strand
GTACCTCAGTGTCGCCACGACGGAGCAACGCACCGAGCAGGCGGTGCGTGAGCACGAGGAGATCCTCACCGCGTTGCGTGCCGGTGACGTGGAGCAGGCCAAGGACGCCATGCGCCGACATCTCGCCGCGAGCGAGGAGTCGGCGTTGCGTGCGCTGACGTAATCCCCGTAAGACGACAAACCCATGCCAGTGCTGGAGGACGAACGCAATGCCCAGTGACGTGCAGGACGCCAAGCGGTACGGCCTGTTCATCGACAACGAGTCGCGGCCGCCGTCTTCTGGGGCCTACATCGACGTCGCCGATCCGTACACGGGAGAGACCTGGACCCAGGTGCCCGACGCCAGTGCGGCGGACGTCGACGCCGCCATCGCGTCCGCGCGCAAGGCGTTCACGTCCGGACCCTGGGCGGACACCATCGTGCCCGAGCGCGCCCGGCTGTTGCGGCGGTTCGGCGACCTGCTTGGCGACCACGCCGAGGAGCTGGCAGAGCTCCAGGTGCGCGAGAACGGCAAGCTGATGCGCGAGATGGTCGGCCAGATGAAGCTGCTGCCTGACCACTTCCACTACTACGCGGGCCTGGCGCAGACGCACGGCGGCCGGACGAACCCCGTGCACCTGCCGGGCATGATGAACTACACGGTGCGGCAGCCGCTCGGTGTGGTCGCCGCCGTCACCCCGTGGAACTCGCCGATCCTGTTGCTCGCGTGGAAGCTCGGGCCGGCGCTTGCGACCGGCAACACCCTCGTCGCGAAGCCGTCGGAGATCACGCCGGTGTCGACGCTGCGGCTGGCCGAGCTCGCCGTCGAGGCCGGGTTGCCGCCGGGCGTGTTCAACGTCATCACCGGTCTTGCCGACCCGGCCGGGCGCGCGCTGTCGGAGCACCCCGGCGTGGACAAGATCGCCGTCACAGGCTCGACCGCCACCGGGCGCGCCATCGCCACTGCAGCGGGCTCGTCGCTGACCCGGCTGTCGCTCGAGCTCGGCGGCAAGTCGCCGAACGTCGTGTTCGACGACGCGGACCTGGATGTCGCGCTCAACGGCATGGTCGCGGGCATCTTCGGGGCGAGCGGGCAGTCGTGCATGGCCGGCTCGCGCATCCTCGTGCAGGATTCGATCTACGACGAGGTAGTGACGAAGCTCGCCGAGCGGGCGAAGAAGATCAAGCTCGGCGACCCCCGCGCCGACGACACGGAGATGGGCACCGTGGCGTCGCCGGCACAGTTCGAGAAGGTGCTGCGCTACTTCGACATCGCGCAGGACGACGGTGCACGGCTGGCCGCCGGCGGGCAGCGGGCAACCGGCCCCGGGCTCGACCAGGGGCTGTTCGTGCAGCCGACGGTGTTCGCCGACGTCACCAACGACATGCGCATCGCGAGGGAAGAGGTCTTCGGGCCGGTCGCCAGCGTGCTCAAGTTCGCCGACGAGGACGAGGCGCTGCAGATCGCCAACGACACCGAGTTCGGCCTGGCGGCAGGCGTCTGGACACTCAACCTGCCGCGGGCGCACCGGATGGCGTCGAAGCTGCGGGCCGGCACCGTCTGGATCAACAACTACCGCAAGACGTCGTACCTGACGCCGTTCGGCGGCTTCGACCAGAGCGGCGTGGGCCGGGAGAACGGCCCCGACGCGCTCTACGAGTACACCGAGGAGAAGAGCGTCTGGGTGGATGTCGGCCAGGGCGTCAAGGACCCGTTCAACCCGCGAGCGTGAACCCGGAAAGGCGCGAGAGATGACGAACACGACCGAGCAGTACGACGTGGTGGTGGTCGGTGCTGGCATCGCCGGACTGGCCTCCGCGCTGTCGGCACACGAGGCCGGCGCACGGGTCGCCGTGCTCGAACGGGCGCCGGCCGAGGAGAGCGGCGGCAACACCAGGTACACCGAGGCATACCTGCGGATGAAGTCGGAGGACGAGGTCTCCGCGGACTTCGAGGACTCGCTGCTCGGCGACTTCATGGGCTACCCGGACCCTGGCCTCACCGAGGAGCTCGTACGCGACCGGTCTTCGTGGCCGTCGAACCTGAAGGCGATGCACATCCTCGACCCCGAGGTGGTCGGGACGTTCGCGCAGTCCGCGGGGCCGACGCTGGGCTGGTTGCGTGGCTTCGGGGTGGAGTTCGGGCCGACCACCACCGGGTTCATCACCACGTCGACGACCAGGCTGGCTCCGGTCGGCGGCGGGCTCGCACTCGTGGAGACGTTGACCGAGGCGGCCACCGACCGCGGCGTCGACTTCCACTTCCGTACGTCCGCGCGCGGGTTGCTGCGCGGCGACGACGGTGCGGTCACCGGCGTGACCGCCGTGCGTGCGGACGGCGAGCCGGTCGACTTCACCGGCCGGGTGGTGCTGGCGTGCGGCGGCTTCGAGGGCAACGCGGAGATGCAGGCGCGCTACTTCGGTGGGCGCGCGCTGGTCTGCCGCCCGATCGCGCGCGGCGGCTACTACAACAAGGGCGAGGGCATCGAGATGGCGCTGGCCGCGGGGGCGTCGTCGGCGGGCAACTACAGCCTGTTCCACGCCGAGCCGCAGGACCCGCGCTCGTCGCAGGCGGAGCCGGCGATCTTCGTGTTCCCTTACGGCATCCTGGTCAACCTGCACGGCGAGCGGTTCGTGGACGAGGCGCCGGGCCCGGCGGACGCGACGTACGAGGCTGTCACCAGGGTGATCAACGAGCAGCCGCGCGGCATCGGCTACGTGCTCCTGGACGGCAAGATCGACGACGTGCCGACCTGGCAGCGCGCCGTTCGTACCGACCGGCCGGCGATCGAGGGGGACACGCTGGAGGCGCTCGCCGAGCAGCTGGAGATCCCCGCGGAAACCCTGCGGGCGACGGTGGCGGCGTACAACCGGGCCTGCCCGGACGCCGGCAGCTTCGACCCGCTGCGTACCGACGGGCTGGCCACCACCGACCTGCAGCCGGAGAAGTCGAACTGGGCGCGGCCGATCGACACGGCGCCGTACCGCGCCTACCCGATCACGGCGGCGAACGTGTTCACCTTCGGCGGGCTGAAGGTCGACCCGCAGGCGCAGGTGGTGGACCGCGACGGCACGGCCATCCGCGGGCTGTACGCGGCCGGCGAGATCATCGGGTCGTACTACACCCGCTACACCGGTTCCACGTCGGTGCTGAAGGGCGCCGTCTTCGGCCGCATCGCAGGTGCAGAGGCCGCGAAGCGGTAGCCGTCAGGCCGTGGGCTGGTGGCGCAGCGCGACCTGGTCGCAGGCTTCGCAGGTGGACGCGGGGATGACGCCGATCCGCATCAGCCAGGCGAAGATCCGGCAGCCGAGGCAGAACGCGAACACCGCCTCCAGCCCGGCCGCGACGGCGATCATCGCGACGAGCACGATGGTCGGTACGACCAGGCCGAAGCCGTAGTACGTGACCAGCGCGGCCACGGTGATCGCCGCGCCGATGCCCTGCGCGAACCGCTTGGGCGGGCCGGCCACCAGCCGGGGTTCGCCCAGCCGTGGCGCGAGCACACGGGTGGCGAGCTGGCCGAGCGGGCTCAGCGTCGGACCGGTGAGCATCCGGGCCAGGAAGCCGTACGCCAGCGGGACGAGCAGCCAGAACCACTGCGTGAGCAGCGTAAGCGCGGCGAGCACCACCACACCGGCGGCCACCGCCCGCGCCGCCTTCTCATTCACCGGGTTGGGGAACGCAAGGATCCCTCGCGAGGGCATGGACAGATGGTACGCAGGACCCGTACGCTACGTGGCCGCAATCTCACTACGCGGGACGGTTGGTCAGCTCCAGTTCGGCGATCACGGCCTGCCGCACACCGTCCGCCGCGGTGCCTGCGCCGGGCCCGAGCGGGGTGCTGGCGAAGATGCCGGCGGTGCCCGGCTGGCCGGCCCGGCCACCCGGCGCGACCGGTTCGCGGCCGCCGGGGAGCATGGTGGCCAGGTGGCGCCAGCTCGGCCCGCGGCCGGTTCGTGCAGGTCACCGGCGAGTGCGTACGGTGCCGAGTACTTCCGGCCCAGCGACACCAGGCGGCGGGCGATCAGGTCCAGGTGCCGCAGCCGCTCGCCGGCGGCCCGGCCCAGCCGGACGCTGCCGACCACCAGCTGCTGGCCGCCGGTGAACGAGAACACGGCGATCGCCAGGCTCCGGCCGGCCGGCTGCGCGATGCCCGGCAGCGGGAAGTCCTCCCGGTGGGCGACGAACGCGCGCGGGGAGCACAGCAGCATGGTGCCGCTCGCGCTGCCGCCACCGGTGACGTAGACCAGCCCGGCCCGGCGGGCGAGCGCCGCACAGCGGGTGCGCCACCGCACCCACCGCGGCGTGCCCTGCACGCAGACGACGTCGGCGTCGAGCGCACCCAACGACGCGGCGACGTCGGCGCCACCACGCAGCAGCCCACGCAGCTGGACGGTGGCCAGCCGCACCCGGTCGGTCATGAGGAGGCCTCCCGCGTGAGCATCGCAGCGAGGATGCCGGCCGTGGGTGGGGTGCCGGCCGTGCGTGAGCGAGGAGCGGAGCGCGGGAGGTCGACGGGGTGCGCGGTCACGCCGGCCGGCCGGGCCGGTAGTTCGGTACCAGTTCGGAGGCGAGCTGGTGCAGGAACAGGCCGGTGTCGGTCACCACGCCGAGGGCCTGGGTCGAGCCGCGGTCGGCGAGCTTGGTGACGGTCGCGGGGTTGATGTCGACGCACGCCAGCGGGATCGACGCGGGCAGCAGGTTGCCGGTCGCGATCGAGTGCAGCATGGTCGCGATCATCAGCACGAACCCGACGCCGGGCAGTTCGGCGCGCATCGCCCGCTGGCCCTCGATGACGTCGGTGTAGACGTCGGGCAGCGGCCCGTCGTCGCGCACCGAGCCGACGAGGACGTACCGCCTGTCGCCGGCGACCAGGGCGTGCATGACGCCGCTGGTCAGGGTGCCGTCCGCGACCGCCTTGTGGATCGAGCCGGCGCGGCGGACGGCGTTGATCGCCCTGATGTGGTGCTCGTGGCCGTGCTCGACGCCGCGTGCCTTGCTGAGGTCGACGCCGAGCGAGGTGCCGAACAGCGCGGCCTCGATGTCGTGGGTGGCCAGCGCGTTGCCGGCGAACAGGACGTCGACGTAGCCGGCCTCGATCAGCGTCACCATCGCCGGTGCCGCGCCGGTGTGCACGATGGCGGGGCCGCCGACCCACAGCACCTTGCGGCCCTCGCGCTTGACGTCGCGCATCTGGTCGGCGATCCGCTGCACCAGCACCGCCTGCGGCTTCTCGCTGGACACCTCGGACTTCATGAACTCGAAGACGCTGTCGCTGTGCCCGGACCTGGACGCGCTCGGGGTGACCCGCACCCCGGCGGCGCCGCACACCACGAGGTCACCGGCGCGGACGTCGGAGACCGGCAGGGTACGCGCCCGGTGGTCGGCGACGACCAGGCCGCAGTCCATCTCCGGGTTCTCCACCGGCACCCACCGGCCGTCCAGGCGTACCACGGTCTCCAGGTTGGTGGTCGAGTAGAAGTCGTCGGGGAAGACGCCGTCCGCGGGCGCCTCGCGGAGCACCGCCGCGCCCGGCTCCACCAGGTTCGCGCCGTGCCGCTGCAGGCGCATCAACAGGCGCTGCAGGGTCTCCTCTTCCGGTGCGCTCACGGTGATCTGCGCGGACGACTCGTCGTCGTGCTGCCGGCCGATGGTGAACCGCTCGATGGTGTACTCGCAGCCGTAGTCCAGTACGTCGTCGAGCAGGCGCGCGAGGATGCCCTCGTCCATCAGGTGGCCGTGGATCTCCACGGAGTCGCTGTACTGCACGGTCACACCACCGCGCCGTTGTCGCTGTCACCGCCACCGTCGTCGTGCGGGTCGCGGATCCGGATCACGTGTACGACCACACCGCCGACGAAGCCCGCGACCGCGAGCACGACCG
Organism: Streptosporangiales bacterium; assembly: GCA_009379825.1. Taxonomy (NCBI): domain Bacteria; kingdom Bacillati; phylum Actinomycetota; class Actinomycetes; order Streptosporangiales; species Streptosporangiales bacterium. The sequence goes on along the minus strand of WHTA01000061.1, from coordinate 29,474 downwards.
CCCAGCCGGGGATCTTCCAGTCGAGCGCGATCGCCGTGATCGGGTACACGACCGCCACGAGCATCACCGCCCAGGCGGCCTTCGTCAGCAGGTCGCCCTTGGGCAGCGTCGGCGGTTCCGGCCGGACGTAGTGGTCGTCGTCCACCACCTCGTCCGGTTCGGCGTCCAGGTCGACGACCGTCACCTTGGCCTTCTTCTCCGCCGGCGGGTCGTCTGCGGGCTCCTTCGCCGGCTCCTCGTCGGTGTCTGGGACGTCCTCGGCACGCGGCCACGGCGGGTCGTCGTCGGCCTCGTCGCGGTCGCGGTGGAAGTCCGCGACCAGGCGTGCCCAGGCCTCCTCGGTGTCCGCGTCGGCCGTGCTCGCCGCCGGCTCGCCGGTGTCGGCGGCCGCCGCGACCGTACGGCGCATGAGCGCGCGGGCGTAGCTCAGCGAGTGCTCGTCGACGTAGACGCGCTCGTCGTGTTCGCGTTCGTCGGCGTTGGCAGGTGCTGTGTACGCCGCGATGCCTTCCGCGCCGAGGTCTGCCAGCAACTCCTCGGCCAGCCGTCCGTTGACGGTGCCGAGGAAGACGAAGTCGTCCGCCTCCAGCCCGTTGTCGCGCCCCACGGTGGTAGTCCTCCAGCTCTCGCTTCGACGCCCGCTGCTGCCTAGTGTCTCGCGCCGTGCGTGTGGCGGGCCAAGAACTCCGCCGACTCGGCGAAGATCTGCGGCGCGTCGTGGTCGAGCACCGCCACGTGGTAGCTGTTGTCCAGCTGCCGCACCTCCACCTCGGCGGACGACACCGAGGCGCGGATGAGTTCGACGTTCTCCGCCTCCACGACGTGGTCCTCGCTGCTGCGGAAGATCAGCAACGGCTGGTCGACCCTGGACAGGTTCCTCCGCACGGCGGCCCACAGCTTCGTGACGGAGTAGAGCGCCTTCACCGGCGTGCGGTCGTACGCACCCTCCGTGACGCCGTCCTTCTTGATGTCGTTGGCGATGCTCGCCAGCGAGGGGACGGTGTAGCGCAGCACGGGCAGCAGCCGCACCCGCCGGTCGAGACCCAGCACCGAAGGGTTGACCAGCACCAGCGCGGTGATGTCGGCGCCGTAGCGCTCGGCGAGCAGCAGCGCGAGCGCGCCGCCCATGGACAGCCCGCAGACGGCCACCTGGTCGCAGTTGCCGCGCAGTTCACGGAACGCGCGGTCGATCTCCGCGTACCAGTCCTCCCAGCGGGTCAGGTTCGCCTCCCGCCAGCTGGTGCCGTGGCCGGGTAGCCGTGGCACGTACACGGTGTAACCGGCGTCGGCGAAGTGCTCGGCCCACGGCCGTAGGGCGAACGGCGAACCGGTGAAGCCGTGGCACAGGAGCACACCGACCGGGCCGCCGTCGTGCCGGTAGGGCTCCGCACCAGGTGTTACGGGCACGCCTGTTCCTCCTCCTCGTGCGGATCCTCGATGTTCGCACGGAACACGCGCCGGCGCGAGAACCGGCCCACCCCACCCGTCGTACCCCGCGTCACCAGGCGGAACCTGGCAGTGCGCTACCGCGAGGGACGGTGTCTCGGCTAGGGTTCCCTGTCAGGACGTGTTCGCCTGGGTGCCGGGGCCGATGGGCGGCGTCCGCCAGCGGGGAGGTTCGGTGCTCTACTCGACGCTCAAGACGACATTGAAGCCCGTGCTTCAGGTGTCGTTCAAGCCGTGGGTGACCGGCCTGGAGAACGTACCCGACGACGGCCCCGTGATCATCGCGAGCAATCACCTGTCGTTCTCGGACTCGGTGTTCCTGCCGCTCGTCGTACCCCGCAAGATGACCTTCCTCGCCAAGTCCGACTACTTCACCGGCCGGGGGATCAAGGGCCGCGCGACTGCGGCGTTCTTCCGGGGGATCGGCCAGCTGCCGATCGACCGGTCCGGCGGCCGGGCCGCCGAGTCTGCGCTGCGTGCGGGTCTGAAGGTGCTCTCCCAGGGCAACGTGCTCGGCATCTACCCGGAGGGCACGAGGTCGCCCGACGGCCGGCTGCACCGCGGCCACACCGGCGTCGCGAGGATCGCCATCGAGAGCAACGCGCCTGTCGTGCCGTGCGCCATGTTCGGCACCAGGGAGATCCACCCGCCGGGGCGCACCATGCCGAAGCGCGGGCCGGTCGGCATGGCGCTGGGCGAGCCGCTCGACTTCTCCAGGTACGAGGGCATGGGCAACGACAGGTACGTACTGCGCGCCATGACCGACGAGCTGATGTACGCGATCATGAAGCTGTCCGGGCAGGAGTACGTCGACAGGTACGCCAGCACGGTGAAGAAGGAGATCGAGGCCGCGAAGAAGGCGGAACGGGAGCTCGAGCAGCTGCCGGACGTCGCGGCCGGCGACGACGAGGCGCACCCGCGGGCCAGCTGACCTGCGGAGATCGAGCACAGCGCCCCGCACACCCCGATGCCGTGGGTCTCGTTAAGCTGTGCGGCGCGAACTGCCGTCCGGTGAGGGGAATCGAATGCGCGTCGGAGTGCTGACAGGCGGGGGCGACTGCCCCGGGCTGAATGCCGTGATCAGGTCGGTCGTGCGCAAGGGCGTCGAGGTCTACGGCTACGAGGTCTGCGGGTTCAGGGACGGCTGGCGCGGGCCGATCGAGGGCGACTACGTCCCGCTCGACGTCGCGGCCGTGCGCGGGATCCTGCCGCGCGGCGGCACCGTCCTCGGCTCGTCGCGGACCAACCCGGAGAAGGTCGACGGCGGGTACGAGCGGATCGCCGAGAACCTGGCGAAGCTGGAGATCGACGCGCTCGTCGCCATCGGCGGCGAGGACACCCTCGGCGTCGCACGCAAGCTGTACGACCGCGGGGTGCACGTCGTCGGCGTGCCGAAGACGATCGACAACGACCTCGGTGCCACCGACTTCACGTTCGGCTTCGACACCGCGGTGAACATCGTGATGGAGGCCATCGACCGGCTGCACACCACGGCGGAGTCGCACCACCGGGTGCTGATCGTCGAGGTGATGGGTCGGCACGCCGGCTGGATCGCGCTGCACGGCGGCATGGCAGGCGGCGCGAACGTCATCCTGCTGCCGGAGCAGCGGTTCGACGTCGAGCAGGTCTGCGCCCACATCGAGAACAGGTTCCGCAACAGGTACGCGCCGATCGTGGTGGTCGCGGAGGGCGCGATGCCGCTCGAGGGCCAGATGGTCACGCAGGAGGCCGACCTCGACGCGTTCGGGCACGTGCGGCTCGGCGGCATCGGGGAGTGGCTGTCCAAGGAGGTGGAGAACCGCACCGGCAAGGAGGCCCGCTGCACGGTGCTCGGCCACATCCAGCGCGGCGGCACCCCGACGGCGTTCGACCGGGTGCTGGCGACCAGGTTCGGCCTGCAGGCGATCGATGCCGTGCACGAGGGCGAATACGGCTCGATGGTCGCCTTGCGCGGCACCGAGATCGTCCGGGTGCCGCTGGCCGAGGCGGTCGACGAGCTGAAGACCGTCTCCCCGGAGCGCTACCAGGAGGCCGAGGTCTTCTTCGGCTGAGCCGACGCGCGGGGTCGCCGGTTCGGAACCTAACCGTGCAGGGCTGCGTCTGGCGCACGAGGGGTGCCGTGGCCGGGCGGGCCAGCCTTCGGCTGGCGGACGGCGGCATCGCCTGGTCAACTCACAACGAGGTCTTGCGGAGGCGGGCGTGTTCGGAGCCGGGATGTTCAGTTTCCTGCCGGTGGTACTCACCGCCGCGGGCGTCGGCACGTTCGGCTACGGCCTCTACCGGGTCGTGTCGCTGTGGTTGTTCCGACGCCGTGCAATCAAGGTGGGCGGTGTCGTCATGGACATCCGCATTCGGGTCAAGGGAGGCCAGGTAATTCGCAGCGGCTACCACCCGGTGCTCGCCTTCCGCACGGTCGACGGCCGCGACGTGCAGGCGGAGGCGAAGAACTACTCGCGCAGTGTGACGGACTACCAGGTCGGCGACCAGGTCGGCGTCCGCTATGACCCGCGCGATCCCAGAACAGCGTATGCGGACACTGAGCTGATGACCGAGCTGTCGGCCGTCTTGGTGGTCGTGGCCGGTTGCGTGTTCCTCGTGGTCGGTCTGCTGGCCTTCGGCAACCCGTCGCTGTTGCTCGGAGGCGGGTGATGAACATGATGAGCCCCGGCTACGTGGTGCCGGCGCAGCGCCGCCCGCTGCACGTGATCGAGACGGCCGGTTCGCGTCTCTTCGGTATCGCGGGTTTCGTGGTCGCCGGGTGAACCGGAGCAGGTGGCGCCCGGCCCAGACTCTCTTGGCGCCGCCGAACCAGCACCCGGCCACGCGCATCGGAGACAAGTATGGATGCTCTCGATCTCGACCTGTTCGTTCCGGGTATGTTCGTGCTGGTGGGCAGCATCTTCGTCGTCTCCGGCATCCGCTCGACGGCCACCTGGTTGTCGTTTCGCAAACGTGCGGTGCGGTGCGTCGGCCTGGTGACCGATGTCCGGGCGGAGTGGAACAGCGGTAACAGCGACCGGTCCGGCCACTACATCTACTACCCGGTCCTCGCATTCCAGACCAACGACGGCAAAGAGGTGCAGACGGTGGCGGGGAACGGCATGTCGCCGCCGCGGTACCACGCCGGCCAGCAGGTGACGGTGACCTACGACGCCGCCGATCCGTTGCAGGCCTACGCGGGGAAGGGCACGTCCGTGGGCGTCATGACGGTGGTCTTCATGCTCGCCGGGGCAGTGGCGGCCACCTTCGGCGTCTCCATGCTGATCGGCAACGGGGCGCTCGCCGACCTGATCGGGCGGCTCTGATGCGCCTCGACGGTCTGCTGGGCGACTGGTCCAGCCACCGCGACGGCTACGTCGTGCGGAGACCGCGTGGCTGGAGGCAGCTCAAGGACCTGCTCTCCCTGGTTGCCTTCGGTTCGCTCGGCCTGGTGATGCAGCACTTCTTCGACGGGCTCCAGCCGTTCGGGTACTTCATGTTCGCCATGACCACCGGCTCCGGTGTGTGGGGCATCATCCGGCCCGGCGTGCAGTTGAGCGTCGACGAGCGCGGTGTGCGTCTCGGCGAGGCGCAGGTGCCGTGGACGTCCGTCTGGCAGGTCGTGCTGGTCAGGGACGCGCCGGCGCCAGGAAAGGTGGAGCCGGGCCCGGCGCAGGTGGGGGTGCGGTTGATCCGGAGTGCTCCGCTGCCCAAGGGCATCGCCGGGGTCATCTACGATCCCCGCGATCCGTCCGCCATCCCCGATCAGCTCCGCAGCCGGGTAACCGACGGTCGCGTGGACGCCGTGGGCGTCCAGGCCGCCGTTGCGCGGTGGGCGCCACAGCACGTGGTGCTCGCCGAACGCGTCGGGGACAGGGAGCATGTGCTCGCCGGTCCGAGCTGACATTACGCTTGGTGCCGTGAGCACTGTGGAGGAGCTACGCGTCGCCTGCGCCGACCTGCCCGCCCACCAGCAGCCCGAGTGGCCCGCCGACGAGCTGCGGCAGGTACGCGCCGAGCTGCGTGACCTGCCACCGCTCGTGGTGGCGAACGAGTGCGACCAGCTGCGGGAGCGGCTGGCGGCCGTGTCGCGGGGCGAGGCGTTCCTGCTGCAGGGCGGCGACTGCGCCGAGACGTTCGCGTCGGTGACCGCCGAGCAGATCCGCGCCAAGGTAAAGGTGCTGCTGCAGATGGCCGTCGTGCTGACCTACGGTGCCTCGGTGCCGGTGGTCAAGCTGGGCCGGATCGCCGGCCAGTACGCGAAGCCGCGCAGCAAACCGACGGAGACCGTGGACGGCGTGGAGCTGCCGTCGTACCGCGGTGACGCGGTCAACTCGGTAGCGCCGAACCAGCAGGACCGGCAGCCGGACCCGCGGCGGATGCTGCAGGCGTACAACGCCGCGGCGCACACGCTGAACCTGGTTCGGGCGTACGCGACCGGCGGGTTCGCCGGCCTGGACCGGGTGCACGCCTGGAACACCGACTTCGTCGGCAGCAGCCCGGTGTTCCAGCGCTACGAGGACATGGCCAACGACATCGACCGCGCGCTGGCGTTCATGCGGGCCTGCGGGGTGGACCTGGAGAGCGGCCCGGCGCACGGCGTCGACCTGTTCGCCAGCCACGAGGCCCTGCTGCTCGACTACGAGACCGCGCTGTGCCGGCAGGAGCCCGGCGGGCTGTACGACCTGTCCGGTCACCTGGTGTGGGTCGGGGAGCGCACCAGGCAGGTCGACGGCGCCCACGTGGAGCTGGTGAGCCGGATCGCGAACCCGGTCGGCGTCAAGCTGGGCCCGAACACCGACCCGGAGGACGCCGTCGCGCTCGCGGAACGGCTGGACCCGGAAGGCGAACCGGGCCGGCTGAGCTTCGTGGTGCGGATGGGCGCGGCGACGGTGCGGCACCGGCTGCCCGCGGTGGTGGAGAAGATCGAGGCGACCGGCCGCGCCGTCGTCTGGGTCTGCGACCCGATGCACGGCAACACCTTCGAGTCGGCGAACGGCTTCAAGACCCGGCGCTTCGACGACGTGATCGACGAGGTCACCGGGTTCTTCGAGGTGCACAGGTCGCTCGGCACGGTGCCCGGGGGAGTGCACGTCGAGCTCACCGGTGACGACGTCACCGAGTGCCTCGGCGGCGGCCACGCGATCGGCGACGAGCACCTGCCGTACCGCTACGAGACGGCCTGCGACCCGCGGCTGAACGCCAGCCAGTCGCTGGAGCTGGCGTTCCTCGTCGCGGAGATGCTGCAGCAGGCCCGTACGGTCAGGTGACGAAGCCCTTCTCCTTCAGCCAGTCGCGGGCGACGATCGCCGGGTCGGCGCCTTCCATGTCCACCTGCGAGGTGAGCACCGCCATCTCGTCGTTGGTGAGCTCGTTGGTGACGCCCTCGAACACCTGCGCCAGCTGCGGGTGCTGCTTGTAGGTCTCCTCGTTGATGGTGACCGCGACGTTGTAGTTCGGGAAGAACTGCTTGTCGTCCTCCAGTACGCGCAGGCCGAGGCCCTTGATCCTGCCGTCGGTGGTGAACACCTCGCCGAAGTTGCAGGTGCCCTTGTCCGTCGCGGTGTAGACGACACCGGTCTCCATGTTCCGGACGTTGCCCGACGGGATGACCTTCTTGCCACCGCCCTGCTTCAGCGACATGCCGTACGTCTCCAGCATGCCGGGGAAGCCGTCGTCACGGTTGGCGAACTCCGACTCCACGCAAAAGGTGAGGTCGCTGGTGTCCAGGCCCTCGAGGTCGGACAGTTTCTGCACGTCGAGATTCTTCGCCTCTTCCTCGCGGACGGCGAGCGCGTAGGTGTTGTTCAGGTCCGCGGCGGGCAGCCACTTGACGCCGTTCTCCTTGATGTCCTCGTCGTGCACGACCTGCCACTGCCGCTGCTGGTTCTTGATCGGCTTGGTGTGCGTGTTGTACGAGATCCAGGACGTGCCGGTGTACTCCCAGTAGAGGTCGATCGACCCGCCCTCCAGCGCCTTCCTGGCGGCGTTGCTGCCCTGGATGTTGGTGTTGTCGGTGACCGTCGCGCCCGCGACGTCGAGCAGGATCACCGCTATCTTGCCCAGGATGAGCTGCTCGGTGAAGTCCTTCGACCCGACGGTGAGCTCGACGCCGTCGAGGGCGGGGATCGGCTTCACCGTGCCGGCCTCGGCCGGCGGGATGAACTGCGAGGCCGCCTTCAGCCCGCAGCCGGCCATGATCGCGGTCAGCGCGGCGGCCGCGAGCAGGGCGAGACCGGCCCGTCGCCACCGTGCCTGCTGGGAACGGGTAACGAACATTCAGATCCCCTTCGGTCGGGCGATCTCTTCGACGATACGGCCCAGCCAGTCGATGAGCAGTGCCAGCAGCGCCACCAGCAGCGCACCGGAGACCAGGACGGCGCCACGGGAGAGCTTGATGCCGACGGTGATGAGCTCGCCGAGGCCGCCGCCGTCGATGAAACCGGCCAGCGCCGCGGTGCCGACGAGCAGCACGAGCGCCGTCCTTGCGCCTGCGACGATGACGGGGACGGCCAGTGGCAGCTCGACGCGGAACAGTACGGCCGCGGCCGACATGCCCATGCCACGGCCCGCTTCCACCAGTCGGCTGTCCACCTGGTCGAGACCGACGATGGTGTTACGCAGCGAGGGCAGCAGACCGTACAGCGTGAGCGCGCCGATCGCCGGCCAGAAGCCGAGGTCGAAGATCAGGGCGGCGAGCACGATCAACCCCACCGCGGGTGCGGCCTGCCCGATGTTGGCGATACCGACCACCAACGGCGCCAGCCTTCTCGTGGCCGGTCTGGTGAGGACCACGCCGAGCGGGATGGCGAGGGCGAGCACGATCACCGTGGCGACGAACGACAGCTGGATGTGCTCCCAGGTGAAGTTGCCCAGGTTGCTCCACGAGAGGGCACGCGCCTCGATGGAGTCGAGGTCGGCGGTGGCCCGCCAGACCAGGTAGGCCCCGAGGGCCAGTGCCACGATGACCGGCTGGATGGACAGCTTCAGCCACTTGGCCAGCCGCGACTCGCCGATCTCTGCGGCGATGGCGTCCGGATCGACCTTGGGTGGTTCCACGGTGGCGGTGGTCATGAGGAGACCTCCCGCGTTCGTATGGTAGCGAGCATGGGGGCCGTGCCAGCTGCACTCAGCGCGCGTGATCGAGGAGCGGAGCGCGCGAGATCGACGGGGTGGGGAGTCATGCTCAGCCGGCCTCTCCGGCGGGCTCGGCCGGTGCCGCCGTCTTGCCGGTGATGCCGATCTGCTGGTCCTTCGCGCTATCCCTGGCGCTCTGGATCGCGTGCATCACCGACTCGACCGAGACCAGGCCGAGGAACTCGTCGCCCTTGCCGGTGACGACGGCGCAGCCCTGGCTGGACATCAGCATGGTGTCGAGCGCGTCGTTCAACGTCGCGAGCCTGCCCACCGTGTCGACCTGGCCGCTGCCTCTCGGCACGGTGCCGCCGTCGCGTTCCAGGTCCTTGACCTCTTCCCAACGCACCGGGCGCTTGCGGTCGTCGAGCACGAGGACCTCGGTGTTGCCGTCCTGGCGGGCGCGGCGGGCGGCGTCGGCGGCGTCCTCGCCGATGGCCACCGTGGTGGCGGGATCGAGCTCGACCTCGCTGACCTTGGTCAGGGTGAGCTGCTTGAGCGTCGACCCGTGGCCGATGAAGTCCTCGACGAAGTCGTTGGCCGGGTTCGCCAGGATGGCGTCCGGGGTGTCGAACTGGGCGATGTGGGCGCCCTCGGTGAGAATCGCGATCCGGTCGCCGAGCTTCACGGCCTCGTCGAAGTCGTGCGTGACGAAGCAGATCGTCTTCGGTACCTCTTCGTGGATCCGCAGCAGCTCGTCCTGCAGCCGCTGCCTGGTGATCGGGTCGACGGCGCCGAACGGCTCGTCCATCAACAGCACCGGGGGATCGGCGGCCAGTGCCCTGGCCACGCCGACCCGTTGCTGCTGGCCGCCGGACAGCTCGCGCGGGTACCTGTTCTTGTACTGCTCGGGGTCCAGGCCGACCAGCTCGAGCAGCTCGTCGACGCGGTCGGTGATGCGCTTCTTGTCCCACTTCAACATGCCGGGCACCAGGCCGATGTTCGCGGCGACGGTCATGTGCGGGAACAGGCCGCCGGCCTGGATGACGTAGCCGATCCTGCGGCGCAGCTGGTCGGCGTCGATGCCGGTGACGTCCTCGCCACCGATGACGATCCGGCCGCCGGTCGGCTCGATCAGCCGGTTGATCATCTTCAGCGTGGTCGTCTTGCCACACCCCGAAGGCCCGACGAACATGACGATCTCGCCGGCGTTGATGTTCACGTTGAACGAGTCCACCGCGGGCTTGGTCTGCCCCGGGTACCTCTTCGTCACGTTGTCGAGTTCGATCGACGCGCCACCGTGCAGCTCGCCCGTGGCGGTTCCCTCGGTTGCGATGGTCTCAGACACGGATACCCCTCGAGATGGTCAGGCGGCCGACGAGCAGCAGGAGCAGGTCGAGCAGCAGCGCCAGGATGACGATGAGCAAGGTGGCGGACAGGGCTTCGTTCACCGCGTTGACGCCACCGAGCCGGCTGAGGCCGGAGAAGATCAAGCCGCCGAGGCCGGGACCGCTGACGTACGCGGCGATCGCGCCGATGCCCATCACCAGCTGGGTCGACACCCGCACCCCGGCGAGGATGACCGGCCAGGCGACCGGCAGCTCCACGCGCAGCAACGTGCGTAGCTTGCCCATCCCCATGCCCTTGGCGGACTCGATGAGCGTGCTGTCCACTCCGGCGAGGCCGACGATCGCGTTACGCAGGATCGGCAGCGCGGCGTAGAACGCGAGCGCGATGACCGAGGGCCCGATGCCGAGCCCGAGCGGAGCGATCAGCAGGCCGAGTAGTGCGAAAGAAGGAATCGTCAGGCCGATCGCGGAGACCGCGTTGGCGACGCTGGAACCTGCCGGTGACTTGTAGACCAGGACGGCGACGCCAACCGCGATGACGGTCGCCCAGAACACACACTGGACCACCATCCAGACGTGTTGCCAGCCCTGGAATGTGAGTATTTCCCGGCGATCGGCCAGGAACTCCCAGAAACCCACGACGCGTTCTCCTCACCAGATCGAGCAGCTGCTCCGGCGCCGCGATTCTGACGTCGCCTGAGGTTAGTGCGTCACTCCCGTCGGTTGTGCGGACGACACGGTAGCGGAGCGACCCCGGCTGCTGGCAACCATGGTGACGTTGAGCGTCCCAGGAGATCTGGTCAGCTTTCCGCTTTAGTGCAGGTCACACTGCATTTTCGCGCGGTTGACAAGATTACACAACCGGACCTGGTACGCGGCAGTACCAGGCCCGGTGTGGTCACGTCGGGTGAGCAGCGCCTACGCGGCGTCCGCTCCTGTGGTGAGGGTGCGGCCGACCAGCGGCGGCAGGCTGCGCACGGCGTTCGCCAGGTCGCGCAGGTCGCTGCCCACCAGCGCCTGCGCCCCGTCGACGCGGGCGTCCTCGGGGTGCGGGTGGACGTCCACCATGAGCGCGTCCGCGCCCACGGCGATCCCGGCGCGCGCGAGCGGCACGATGAGCTCACGCAGCCCCGCCGCGTGCGACGGGTCGACGATCACCGGCAGGTGCGAGAGCTGTTGTGCCACCGGCACCGCGCTGATGTCGAGGGTGTTCCTCGTCGCCTTCTCGAAGGTGCGGATGCCGCGCTCGCACAGCACGATGTCGAGGTTGCCGCGCTGCGCGACGTACTCCGCGGCCATCAGCCACTCTTCGATGGTGGCGTTCAGGCCGCGCTTGAGCATCACCGGCTTGTTTGCCGCGCCCACTGCCTGCAGCAGTGCGAAGTTCTGCATGTTCCTGGTCCCGACCTGGAGCATGTCGGTGTACTCACAGACCAGCGGCACGTCGTGCGCGTCGACGACCTCGGTGACGATCGGCAGACCGGTCGCCTCCCGTGCCGACGCGAGGATCTCCAGCCCCTTCTCGCCGAGGCCCTGGAAGGCGTACGGGGAGGTGCGCGGCTTGAACGCGCCGCCGCGCAGCAGTGCCGCGCCTGCGGCTTTCGCCATCTCCGCGGCCTCGTGGGCCTGCCTGGAGTCCTCGACCGCGCACGGGCCGGCGATCAGGGTGAACTTGCCCGGCCCGATCGGCACGCCGCCGACGTGGATCGTCGAGCGTTCGGAATGGTGTTCGCGGCTCACCAGCTTGTACGGCGCCGAGATCCGGACGACGTCGGCGACGCCCGGCAGCGTGCGGAGGTCGAGCCGGTCGAAGTGGTCGACGTCACCGACCAGCCCTACGATCGTGCGCGCGACGCCGCGGCTCACGAATGCCTCGCCGCCGGCCGACCGTACGGCCTCTGCGACTCTCTCGATGTCTTCGTCGCTCGCGGTGGTGTCCATCACGACGACCATGTCGATCCTCCATAGTCTTCGCCCGTCGGGGGCTGGTCATGAAAAAAGCCTCGGGCCCGTGGGCTCCGAGGCTGCTTCGCGGTGTTGCCGGTTATCTGGGCGCAGGGCCGAACCGACGTGCCGCTCCGGCTGACTCGGAGCCCACGTCATAGAGAAAGTACCAACGGCCTAGCACGAGACGAAGCGTATCCGATCGCCGTCGCGGACGCGTCACAGCCCCCGGGTGAGCGCTCAGCGCAGGCCCTTCAGCGTGTCGATGTCTGCGGCGCAGCGGTCGGCATCTCCCGGGGTCTCGACGATGAAGGGGACGCCACGTGCCGTGGGATGGTTCAGCAGGTCGGCGAACGGCTGGGTGCCGAGTGTGCCGCCGCCGACATTCTCGTGCCGGTCGCGCAGCGAGCCCGCCGGGTCCTTGGAGTCGTTCGCATGCACCAGGCGCAGCCGCCCCTTGCCGGCCGCGTGCGTAAGTGCGCGGAGCATGGCTGCCACGCCGCCGTCAGCGGTGAGGTCGTGGCCGGCGGCGAAGACGTGGCAGGTGTCCAGGCAGACGCCCACCCGGGGGTGGTCGTCGAGCGCCGCGAGGTACTCGGTGAGGTCGTCCACCCGTGCGCACAGCGGTTCGCCGCCGCCGGCGGTCGGCTCGAGCAGCAGGTCGGGACCGTCGTCGGGCAGCTGGTCGAGCAACGGGAGCAGGCCGTCGCGGATCTGCCCGAACGCCGCGGGGCGGTGCGCCGCCGTGACGGCCGACCCGGTGTGCACGACGACGCCGCGGGCCACGATCGCGTGCGCGCGCCGCAGCGCGTGCGCGACGCATGCCACAGAACGTTCGTAGGTGACCGGGTCGGGGGAGCCCACGTTCACCAGGTACGGCGCGTGCACGAACGAGGGGATGCCCCGCTCCACGGTGCGTTCGGCGAATGCGGCGTCCTCCGCGGGCTTGCCCGCCGACGGCGCCCAGCCGCGGGGGTTGGAGAGGAACACCTGCACCGCTTCCGCGCCCACCCGTTCGGCGTACGCGAGGCCGCCGGTGGCGATGCCCTTCGTTGCCGGGACGTGGGCACCTATCGGCGTCAGCCGTGGGCGGCGTGCCACCCGACCTCCTTCGCGTGCGTAACAGTCATGCTTCGGCCGGGTCTCCGCTTGCTCACGGTGTGCGGCCACCGGTGTCGACCCTACCGACCGCCCGATCCGGGTCCCCGAAACGCCGGCTGTGACATCTGTCGTCGCCTGGCGTCCGTCGGTAGGTTTCTCGCCGAAGCGCAGCCGCCGGGACGCGGCAACGGCGCTCTTGCCGGACCTAAGAGGGGATGGCCTCGGTGAGCAAGGAAGTGTTCCGCAGCAGATTCAGTTTCGTTGCCGCGGCGATCGGTATGGCGGTGGGTACCGGCAACATCTGGCGGTTCCCCCGCGACGTCGGCGCCGGGGGCGGTGGCACCTTCATCGTCGCGTTGGTCATCGCCAACCTCGTCTGGGCAGTGCCCCTGCTGATGGCCGAGTCACTGTTGGGGTCGCGCAGCCGGTTGGGCACGATCGGCTCGTTCCGTGACTTCATGGGCAGGAAGTTCGCCTGGATGGGCGGCTTCATGGGCTTCGTGACGTTGGGCATCCTCTGCTACTACTCCGTGGTGTGCGGATGGGCGATCCGCTACCTGGTATATGCGCTGAGCGGCAGGTTCACTTCCGGCATCACTGCCGAAGAGACGCAGAGCATGTGGGACGGCTTCGTCGGCAACCCGGCGCAGACCATCCTGTTCCACGCCGTGGCCATCCTGCTCGTCGGCATCGTGGTGATCCGCGGCCTGAAGGGCGGCCTCGAGGCCGTACTCAACGTCACCGTGCCAGCGTTGTTCGTCATCCTGGTGATCCTGGCCGTGCAGGCACTGACGTTGCCAGGCGCCACCGCGGGACTGACCTACATGTTCGTCCCCGACCTGGCGGGCTTCGCCGACGGCGAGATGTGGCTCGGTGCGTTCACCCAGATGGCGTTCTCCACCGGCGCGGGCTGGGGCCTGTACCTGACCTACTCGGTCTACATGCGGCAGAAAGAGGACTTCGCGCTCAACGCCGGCGTCGTGGTCGCGGGCAACCACCTGGCGTCGCTGCTCGCGGGCATCGCAGTGATCTGCACGGTCTTCGCGCTGCAGGGGGCGGACTACGCCGAGACGGCCGTCGGTGCCGGCGACCAGGGGCTGATGTTCGTCTACCTCGCCGCGCTGTTCGGCCAGGTGCCTGGCGGCACGTGGTTCTTCGCGCCACTGTTCTTCCTGGTGCTGGTGCTCGCGGGTATCTCCAGCCTGATCGCCATGGCGGAGATGGCCGTGCGCAACGTGATGGACTTTGGTGTGCCGCGCCGGACGGCGGTCACGGCCGTCGTCATCGTGGCGTTCGCCGTCGGCATCCCGTCCGCGTTGAGCCTGGACGTCTTCACCAACCAGGACAACGTCTGGGGCGTGGGCCTGCTCATCGCCGGCCTGTTCGCGGCGATCGCCATGATGCGCTACGGCCTGGAGCGCGCGCGGGCCGAGCTGGACGCGGACAGCGACTTCCGCGTCGGCACCTGGTGGAAGGTGCTGATCGGCCTGTTCCCGGTGATGTTCGCCGTCGTGTTCGGCTGGTTCATCTACCTGTCCGTCACCGACCCCACGCAGACCTGGTACAACCCGTTCCAGACGTTCAGCCTCAGCACGTGCTCATCCAGTGGGCGATCGTCGTGGTGGTGCTGTTGCTGCTCAACAACGTGTTCTCGTCGAGGATCGGCCGTGGGCCGCTCACCGCGAGCGTCGAGGTCGAGGAGGCCTGAGAAATGGATGCGGCAACGCTTGTCTGGACGCTGATCCTCTTTGGCGGCACCATCGTGGTGGTCGCGTGGCTGATGTCGTGGGCGTGGCGCGTGGACAGGAAGAAGCGGCCGTCCGCCGATGAAGGCGCCGGGGCCGCGGACTCCGGGGCCTGACGGCGTGGGCGCGGCACCGCCTCAGCGGGCGGTGCCGCCCCGCTCGCGGGTGTAGTCCACGTCGCGGTTCTGCAGCCTGGGGGCGGCAGAGCCATGGGTGAGCTGTACCGGGGCCTGCGTCGGGACCGCCTGCTGGTCGACCGCGGGCTGGGCCCAGTGGGGCGCGAGCACCTGCTGGACCTGTTCCGGACTGAGGTACTGCACCGGGATCGGTTCGGCCGAGTGCTCGGTCTGCAACAGCGTGTGCGGCTGCTGCAGCAGGGTTTCCGCGAGGTCGGAGATCGCTGCGGCCAGCTGCTGGTCGTTCACGAGCTGTGCTGCGTCGGTGCTGGCCCGGGCCTCGTCGAAGGCGTCGGCCCCGTGCGTGGCCCGTAGCTGGTCGAGCTGGGCGTCGTCGGTCTCCGCGTGCTTGCCGTAGGCACGCTGGAAGACCTCCGGGTAGGTCGCCGGGTCGTAGCGCAGGACGCCAAGCGCCAGCGCCTCGCCCGCGGGACCGGCGCAGAGCGCGGTCGCGGTGGCCTGCGGCGGATTCTCTAGGTTGCCGAAGCCCGCCTTGCCGCTCTCGACGGCGGTGCGGTCGGGCGTGACCCACACGCCGCCGTGTTGGAGCCCCAACGCCCAGGCGGCCACGATGTGCGCACTCTCGTGGAAGGCGACGACGTACTGGTACTGCTCGTCGGTGAGCTCGGGAAACGCCTGCGGGCCCTCCGTCACGGTCATCCCATCGGTCGAGTCGGCCACTTTCGCGGGTCAGTGTAGTGACCGCGCCGCCTGCGGGGGTGGTTCAGAACACCCAGAGCTTGATGATCGAGCCGTAGCGTGCCTGCTTCTTCGGCTCCTGCTGGATCACCTTGCCACCGCCGCCCGGGACGCGGTTCGTCTCCACCTGGAAGCCGGCCGCCTGCAGCTTCCTCGTCGCCTCCTCGATCGGCATGTCGGTGACGTCGGGCACCTGCACGATCGGTGGCCCGGTGGAGACGGAGATGGTTACCGTCGACCCCTTCGGCTTCTTGGTCGCCGCCTGCGGCGACTGGGCGAACACGGTGCCCTTCTTCGCGGTCTTGTGCGCCTGGTACGTGGTGCGCACCTTCAGGCCCGCGTCGTCGAGCTTCTGCTCCGCCGTGGACTCGCCCAACCCGGTCACCTGTGGCACGGACACGGGCGGGATGCCCTTGCTGATCACCAGGTCGACCCTGGCGTCGCGCCGCAGCAGCTCGCCGGCCTTCGGGCTGACGGAGATGACCGCACCCTTGTCGACCTTCGCCGAGTACCGCCTGGTGACCTCGCCGACGGAGAGCTTCGCCGCCGTGATCGCGGCTCTCGCCCTCGTCTCCGACAGGCCCTTGAGCTTCGGCACCGCGTGCCGCTCCGGGCCGCGCGAGATCACCAGGGTGATGGTGCCGCCACGCAGTATCCGGTCGCCACTTCCAGGGTTGGTCATGGCGACCTTGCCCTTGTCGACGCGCTCGTGGTGCACGCGCTTCGTCTCGACCTCGAAGCCGGCTTCCTTCGCGTCCGCGATCGCCTCAGAAGAGCTCATGCCGGCCAGCTTCGGCGCCTCGGTCCAGCGGCCCATGCCGTACCACCAGCCGCCGACGCCGGTTGCGACGGCGAGCAGCAGGACGAGGGCGAACGCGAGCACGCCCTTGCGGCGCCGCTTCTTCCTTTCTGTGTCGGACAGCGGGGCGGGACCGTCGGTCGGCGCGGGCGCCGGCTTGCCCATGACGAGCGTCTGCCCCTCCTCGGGCGCAGGCGTAAGCGGCGCGTCGAACGGCGGTACGACGTCGTCGGGGAGGGTACGGCGGCACGCGGTGACGTCGGCGAGCAGCTCGGCCGCGTCCGCCGGGCGCTGCTCGGGGTCGCGGTGGGTGGCCCTGGCCACCAGCTCGTCCAGCTCGAGCGGGACGTCGGCGGCGGCCGAGGGGGCGGGCACGTCCTCGTGCACGTGCTTGTACGCCACGGCGAGCGGGGTGTCCGCGGTGAACGGTATCTTGCCGGCGAGCATCTCGTAGAGCACGACGCCGGCGGAGTACACGTCCGAGCGGGCGTCGGCGCGGCCGTTCTCGACCTGCTCGGGCGCGAGGTACGCGACGGTGCCGATGATGATGCCCGTGGTGTGCGGCCCACCGGTGCTGATCGCCCGGGCGAGCCCGAAGTCCGCGACCTTCACCCGGCCCTCGTCGGAGATCAGCACGTTCTCCGGCTTCACGTCGCGGTGGACGAGGCCGGCCGCGTGCGCGGCGGCGAGCGCGGACAGGATCCGCTTGAGCACCTCGAGCGCCTCCCGCGGCTGCAGCTGCCCGCGCTCCTTCAGCACGTCGCGGAGCGTACGGCCGGTCACCAGCTCCATGGCGAGGAAGACGATGCCGTCGTCCTCGCCCTGGTCGTAGACGGCGACCACGTTCGGGTGCGAGAGGCTGGCGGCGGAGTGCGCCTCCCGGATGAACCGGTTGACGAACGTCTCGTCGGTGGCGAGCTTGCCGTGCATGATCTTCACCGCGACCTTCCGGTCGAGGCGGGTGTCGTGCGCGGCGTACACCGTGGCCATGCCGCCGACGGCGAGGCGCGTCTCGATCCGGTACCGGCGGTCGAGCAGGCGACCCACCATGGGATCGGACACAGTCGTACTCACACCGCCAGATTGTAGAGATCGGGGGGCCCGTTGCTGGGGACCCGGCCCGGCGGTGCGCGGAAGGGCGGCGACTGCCTGCATTCCCGCCAGTACAGTGAGGCGTTGTGGAGCACTGTGTCGTCGTCGGCGCGGGACTGGCCGGCCTGAACACCGCCGTCGCGTTGCGTAACCAAGGGTACTCGGAGCGGATCACCCTGCTCGGGGCCGAGCCATGCCCGCCGTACGACCGGCCGCCGCTGTCCAAAGAGCTGCTGCGCGGCGAGGTCGACGACACCACGCTGCCCGCGGACTGGTCCGCCCTCGAGGTGGACTGCCGGTGGGGGGTGGCCGCGACCGGCCTGGACGAGTCCGCCGTCCGGACGGCTGTCGGGCCGGTGCCGTGCGACGGCGTGGTCGTCGCGACCGGCGCGGCGCCGGTGCGGCTGCCGGGTGACGGTCCGCAGCGGACGCTGCGGTCGATCGACGACGCGCGGCAGCTGCGCGCCGCGCTCCGGCCCGGCGCGCGGCTGGCGATCGTCGGCGCCGGCTGGATCGGCGCCGAGGTCGCGACGGAGGCGCGCCGCCTCGGCTGCCAGGTCACGGTGGTGGAGGCGGCCGACTGGCCGCTCGCCGGCGCGCTGCCGGCCGAGGTCGCCAGCAGGTGCGCGCATTGGTGGGCGGCGGCCGACGTCGACCTGCGGGTCGGCGCGAAGGTGGCGGCCGTACGTACCGGCGGGCTGGAGCTCACCGACGGGTCCGTCGTCGAGGCCGACGAGGTGCTGTGCGCCGTCGGGGTGCGCCCGAGAGTCGACTGGCTGGCCGACAGCGGGCTGGCGTTCGCCTGCGGCGGCATCGAGGTCGACGACCGGCTGGCGGCGCGCCCGGGGGTGTGCGCGGTCGGCGACGTCGCTGCCTGGCCGTCGACGCGGTACGGCAGGCGGCTGCGGGTGGAGCACTGGGACACGGCGCTGCGCGCGCCCGCGGTCGCTGCGGCGACCCTGCTCGGCGGCGCGGAGACGTACGACCCGGTGCCGTACGTCTGGTCGGAGCAGTTCGGCAGGTACACGCAGTACGTCGGCATGCACGACGACACCGACGAGCTCGTCTGGCGCGGTGACCCGGACGCCGACGCCGCGTGGGCGGCGTGCTGGCTGTCCGGCGACACGGTGCGCGCGGTGTTCACGGTGGACCGGCCGCGGGACGCGATGCAGGCGCGGAAGGTGGCCGAGCGCGGCCAGCGGGTAGACCGGCAGCTGCTCGCCGACCCCGCAGTGCCGGTCAAGCGGGCAGTGGTGGACTGAGTGGCGCTCGAGCAACCTGCCACCAACTCCCGCCGCCGTGCCCGCAGGATCGTCGAGTCCGGGCCGTTCCAGCGTGCGGTGCTGCTGGCGATCTTCGTCAACGCCGTCACGATCGGCATGCAGACGTCACCGGAGCTGAACGAGTCGTACGGCGGGTTCATCCGGGCGGTGGACGTGGTCGTGGTCGTCGCGTTCTCCATCGAGATCGCGCTCCGGCTGTACGCGTACGGGACGAGGTTCTTCCGCGACCCGTGGAACTGGTTCGACCTGGTCGTCGTGGCGGTGGCCATCGTGCCGCCGACGCACTACTTCTCCGTCGTGCGGGTGCTTCGGGTGCTCCGCCTGGCCAGGCTGGTGTCGGTGGTGCCGAGCCTGCGCCGGGTCGTCGCGGCGCTGCTGTCCGCGGTGCCGGGCATCGGGTCGATCATCGTCATGCTGATGGTCGCGCTGTACAGCGGTGCGGTGCTCGGGGTGCAGCTGTTCCGGTCGGTGGCGCCGGAGGACTTCGGCAGCCTGGACCGGTCGCTGCTCACCATGTTCGCGATCATGACGCTTGGAGAACTGGCCGGACATCGCCGAGCCGATCGTGGCGGTGCGGCCGGCGGCCTGGGTGTTCTTCGTCGGGTACATCGTGCTGACCGCGTTCATCCTGCTCAACCTGCTGATCGGCGTGATCGTCAGCGCGATGGAGATCGAGGTGAACAGGAACCGGTGGCAGGAGGACCAGGCGCTGGAGGAGCAACAGCACGAGGCCGTCATGCGGGAGCTGAAAGAGCTGCGCGCGGCGGTGCACGCGCTGCAGACGGTGCAGGCCACGGGCGGGTCCGGGGTCGGTGAGCGGGCCAAGTGACCGTGCGAGACTTGCGCCCGTGAGTACAGCATCGAGCGTCCCCGACCCGGACGACCCGACCGCCTGGTTGAGCCTGGCGGATCTCGCCGAGCACACCGGTGAACAGCCGAAGAAGATCCGCCAGCTGGTCCGTGAAGACCGGCTGGTCACCGTCAAGCGTGCGGGCACCGAGCACGTGCCCGCGGCGTTCGTCGCCGACGGGCGGCTGCTGAAGGGCCTCGGCGGCGTCACCACGCTGCTGCACGACGCCGGGTACAACCCGGATGAGAGCCTGCGGTGGCTGTTCACCGAGAACGACGTCCTGGGCGTGTCCCCGGTACAGGCGATGGCTGAGGGACGGCCCACAGAGGTGAAGCGAGTCGCTCAGACGTTGGGTTTCTGACCTCGGTATTTGCGCAGGCAGCGTCCACATTTCGGACACCGAGTCAGCGTCTTTGCTCGGTATGTGAACGTGCGTGCTGGGGCTGACGGCCGATTCTCGATAACCTCGAGAGATGGCCAACGACACAGCGACGTCAACTGACCGGACTGACCGACATCCCAAGCTCGGCGACGTGTTCGCCAGCGGCGGTAAGTCGTACTCCTTCGAGTTCTTCCCGCCGAAGACCGACAAGGGCGAGCTGAACCTGTTCCACGCGATCCGCGAGCTGGAACGGCTGCGGCCGAGCTTCGTGTCGGTCACCTACGGCGCGGGCGGTTCCAGCCGTGACCGCACCGTGTCGGTGACCGAGAAGATCGCGACCGAGACCACGTTGACGCCCCTTGCCCACCTCACCCTGGTGAACCACTCCGTCGCCGAGCTGCGGCAGGTGATCGGCCAGTACGCGAATGTCGGCGTACGGAACGTGCTCGCGCTCCGCGGTGACCCGCCGGGTGACCCGCAGGCGGAGTGGACCAAGCACCCGGAGGGCTACGCGTACGCCGCCGAGCTGGTACGGCTCGTCCGCGCGTCCGGTGACTTCTCGGTCGGCGTCGCGGCGTTCCCGGAGAAGCACCCGAGATCACCGGACATGGAGACCGACGCCAGGTTCCTCGTCGACAAGTTCGAGGCCGGCGCCGAGTTCGCCATCACGCAGATGTTCTTCCACGTCGAGGATTACCTGCGGCTGCGCGACCGGGTCGCGGCGATGGGCTGCGACAAGCCCATCGTGCCCGGCATCATGCCGGTGACGAACGTGGCGCAGATCGAGAAGTTCGCCATCCTGTCGAACGCGGTGTTCCCGCCCGACCTCGCGGCCAGGCTGCACGAGGTCGAGGACGACGCGGACGCCGTGCGCAAGATCGGTGTGGAGTACGCGTCCGACATGTGCGAGCAGCTGCTGCGCGAAGACGTGCCAGGGCTGCACTTCATCACGCTCAACAAGTCGACGGCGACCCGCGAGATCTACGACGAGCTCGGTCTGGGCTCAGGCGCCCGCTAGCCGTCGAACGCCGAACGCCCCGTGGGCGCTGCGTGGCCACACTCCGGCCGGGCAGCGCCCACGGGGCTTTCCGGTCACAGCCAGGTCAGCCAGCCGCCGTGCGGTGCGGCGAACGCGAGCGGGTGGCCGTCCAGGGCGAGCACGAACGACTCGCGGTCCGCCGGTGGCCTGCGGGGTAGCCGGGCCGCGACGGCGGGGAAGACGCCGACGCCCTCCTGGCTGATCCAGTGCGCCGGCCCGTCGGTGAGCACGTCCGTCAGCCGGTCCCTGTCGTAAGGGGACAGGTAGGCCGCCACCGCGGAGTGGTACACGACCGGCGTGGTGCCCGCGGGTACCTCGGCGAGCACCTCGGGCAGCGCGACGAACAGGTCACCGGTGACCAGGCGCGGCGGGTCGTCGGCGGCCACCTCGGCCGCGGCGTGCAGGCGCGGCACCCGTACGGCTTCCTCGCCCGGCCAGATCAGGCACTCCAGCCAGCGCAGGTCGTCGGCCGCGGACACGTCCAGCGGGTTCAGGTCGATGCCGCAGCGCCACGCGACGTCCGGCGGTGCGGTCGGCAGCGGCGGGTCGCCGGCGACGGTGCACTCGATGGTGAGCGGGCTTTCCGCCGCGCCTACCAGGCGACCGCTGTAGTCGTAGCGGTACCTGTCCGGGTACAGGCACAGCCCTGCCGAGGCGCCGATCTCGATCAGCGCGAACGGCCCGTCGAGCGCGGCGAGCGCGAGCACGGTCGCCGCGCACCTGGCCGGCTCGTTGGTCTGGGTGCGGCGCGCGCATGGTCGCCGCGACGGTCGACCAGTGCGTACGCACCTGGTGCGCGAACTCCGCGTACGTGCGCGGGGTGCCGTACAGGTACCTGACCGCGGCGAAGAGCAGGTTCGGTTGCCGCTTCTGCGGTGCCAGCTCGGCCAGCAGCTCGAGCAGCGCCGCGTCGGTGCTGACCCCGTGCGCGAGCTCGCTGTACAGCGGGGAGGCCGGCAGCGCCTCCTCGGTGGCGAAGTGCTCGTACAGCTGCGCGGTGGACCTGATCTCGGGCATCGCGCTCAGCGCTCGGACTTGCCGAAGACGGTGTACGGCGAGGCGTTGCCGGGGAACTGCACGCTGCCGGCGAGCTCGACGAACCCCAACCGGCGGTAGAAGCCGTGTGCGCTGCCGCGGTCGGGGGTGGAGAGCACCATGGTGCGTTCGGTCCGCCACTCGGACAGCTCGGTGAGCAGCGCCTGCCCGATGCCACCGCGCTGCCAGGCCGGGTGCACATGGAGCTCGGCGAGGCAGCAGGTGTCGGCCAGCCAGCGCTTGGCGCGCCGGCGACCCAGCCGGGCGCGGAGCTGCTCGTACACCGTCTCGCGCCACCACTGGCCGGGCACGCAGTGGAAGCCGTACGCGAAGCCGACCACGGGGGAGCCGGCGATGATCGCCTGCCACTGTGGCTCGTTGGCGTGTTGGGCGAACAGCATCGCCCGCCGCGTGCGGTCGTCGTTCGGGTCGTTGGCCGCACCGTAGACACGGGCCAGCTCGCCGAGCAGGTGCTCGCTCAGCTCGGCCGCCTCGATGCGATAGTGCGCCGGATTCGGTTCGTCCATCACCACCTGCGTTCGACCCGCACGCACCCATCTTTTCAGGTCGTCGGTGCCTGCTCGGCCCGCACGTCGTGCGCCTCACCGCCGGTGATGCGCAGCAGCTCGTCGTACGAGGTGGGGAAGACGGAGTGCGGGTGGCCCGCGGCCGCCCAGACCTCGTCCCACTCGGCGAGCGAGTTGTCGACCACCGTGCGGATCGGGTTGCGGTGGCCCACGGGTGCCACCCCGCCGATGGCGAAACCGGTGTGCGAGCGCACCAGCTCGGGGTCGGCGCGGCGGATCTTCGCGACCCCCAGGTGCTGCGCGAGCAGCGTGGTGTCCACGCGCCTGCCGCCGCTCGCGATGACCAGCAACGGCTCGCCGTCCGCGACGAAGACGAGCGAGTTCGCGATCTGTGCGACCTCGACACCCAGCCCCGCAGCCGCCGTCGCGGCCGTCGGCGCGCTGTCCTCCAGCATCCGTACCTCACCGGTCGCGCCCTCGGCCCGGAGGACCTCGACCACTCGTTCGACGTTGTTCTGCATGGCCGAGAGGTTATCGATCCGGTCACGGCTGTGTGGATGCCGGCGTGGATCACATCGACGACCGTTGCCCGCTGCTAAGCTGCTCAAACCTGTCACCCGGGGCCGTTGTTTTCGTGACCAGGAACCCCCGATGCCGTTCGCCGGTCGAACGTCCATGCGTGACGGGACGATGTCTGCGGAGGTACGGATGGTTCGGCGGCTGGTGGGGCCGGGTGTGTTGTTGGTGGCTACGGCCCTGTTGGCCACGGCGTGCGGCACCGCCAACTCCGCACAGAGCGACAAGACGCCGGCCGCGGCGACCAAGTCGGCGAGTGCGAAGAGCACCCCTTCGGCCAAGCCGAGCCCGACCAAGACCGAGGAGCCGTTCGACCTCGGCGACAAGAAGATCCTGCAGGGTGCCAAGGGCCCACGGGTCGAGAAGCTGCAGCGCAGGCTCGAGGAGCTGAACTACGACCCGGGCAAGGTGGACGGCCAGTACGGCGCCGCCACGCTCGTCGCCGTCTGGGCGTTCCAGAAGGTGAACGGCATCGAGCCGACCAGCACCATCGGCAGGAAGACCCGCGACGCGCTCACCGACCCGAAGGAGCCGAAGGTGCGGGTGCCGAACGGCGCGGCCGACCGGGTCGAGGTGATGCTGAAGAAGCAGCTCCTCGTCGCGTACGAGGACGACGAGATCGAGCTGATCTCCCACATCTCGAGCGGCTCCGGGGTGGAGTACTGCGAGGAGTACACAGACGAGGTCACCGGCGAGTCCGGCACGTCGTGCGGTGTGGCGGTCACGCCGACCGGCGACTACAAGGCGTCCCGCCGCATCCCCGGCTGGCGCAAGTCCAAGCTCGGCTTGCTGTACAACCCGATCTACTTCAACGGCGGCATCGCGTTCCACGGCGCGCCTTCTGTGCCGCTCTACCCGGCTTCGCACGGGTGTGTGCGCATCCCCATGCACACCGCGAACTCGTTCCCCGACATGGTCGCGCACAACGAGCGGGTATACGTACGCAACTGACGTCCTAAGCTCGGCCTCATGTCCCGTCACATGAGCCCCGAGCAGTTCCGCGAGTACGGTCACCAGGTCGTGGACTGGGTGGCCGACTACCTCGCCGGCGTCGGTACATATCCCGTCGGCGCACAGGTGAGCCCCGGTGAGGTGCGCGCGGCACTGCCCGCGCACCCGCCCGAGCACGGTGAGCCGTTCGCGGCCGTGCTCGCCGACCTGCAGCGGGTGATCCTCCCCGGCGTCACGCACTGGCAGCACCCGTCGTACTTCGCCTACTTCCCGGCGAACGCGTCCGGCCCGGCGATCCTCGGCGACCTGCTGTCGTCGGGACTGGGAGTGCAGGGCATGTTGTGGGCGACGAGCCCCGCGTGCACGGAGCTGGAGATGGTGGTCACCGACTGGCTGGCCGAGCTGCTCGGCCTGCCGGAGGCGTTCCGGCACGACTCGGCCGGCGGCGGCGTGATCGAGGACTCCGCGTCGAGCGCGAACCTGGTCGCGTTGCTCGCCGCGAGGCACCGGGCGTCGACGGCGGGTGGCGAGCACACGGTGTACGTGACGGGGGAGACGCACTCGTCGATGGAGAAGGCCGTACGCATCGCGGGTATCGGCGCGGACCAGCTACGCGTCGTCGACGTCGGTGCCGACCTCGCGATGGACCCGGCGAGCCTGCAGCGGCTGCTCACCGCGGACATCGCCGCCGGTGCGACCCCGACGATGGTGTGTGCGACCGTCGGCACCACGGGTACCGGCGCGGTCGACCCGGTGCGCAGCATCGGCGAGATCTGCGCCGCACACGGGATCTGGCTGCACGTCGACGCCGCGTACGCGGGAGTGGCCACCGTGTGCCCGGACCACAGGCACCTGATCGACGGGGTGGCCGAGTACGCCGACTCGTACTGCACCGACCCGCACAAGTGGCTGCTGACCAACTTCGACTGCACCGCGCTCTGGGTAGGTGACGAGGCGGCGTTGACCGGCGCGCTCTCGATCGTCCCCGAGTACCTCAGGAACCGTGCGACCGAGTCGGGTGCCGTCGTCGACTACCGCGACTGGCAGGTGCCGCTCGGCCGCCGCTTCCGCGCGCTGAAGCTGTGGTCGGTGATCAGGTGGTACGGCGCGGCGGGCCTGCGCGCCCACATCGAGCACGGCGTCGAGCTGGCCGGCCGGTTGGCCGCGGCCGTACGCGCCGACGAGCGGTTCGAGCTCGTCACCGAGCCGCTGCTCGGCCTGGTGTGCCTGCGGCCGCGCTGGGAGCAGCTGGTGGGCGTGCCGGACGGTGACGGCAACGAGCTCACCGAGCTGGTACTCCGCCGCCTGAACGAGTCCGGCGAGCTCTTCCTTTCGCACGCGAGCGTCGACGACCGGATGGTGCTGCGATTCTGCATCGGTTCGCCACAGACACAGTGGCCACACGTCGAGGCAGCGTGGCGAGCGATCGGCACCGCGGTGACCGAGGTCGCCACTACCCGGTCGCCAGCCTGACCGCGAACCCGGCGAGCACGGTCGCCGGCCTGACCGCGAACCTGGCGGGTGCGGCGCGGCGGTGGTCGAGGTCGCCGGGCTGACCGCGGTGCGGGCGGGTGTCATGCCTGTGGCAGCTCCCCGCTGCTCGGTCGCCAGCGTGACCGCGGTGCGGGCGGGTGTCATGCCTGTGGCAGGTCGCCGCTGCTCGGTCGCCAGCGTGACCGCGATCCTGGCGGGTGCGGCGCGGCGGTGGTCGAGGTCGCCGGCCCGACGGCGGTCCAGGCGGGTGCCATGCCTGTGGCAGCTCCCCGCTACTCGGTCGCCAGCGTGACCGCGATCCCGGCGAGCACGGCACCGCGAACCCCGGCGCGCACTGTGCGGTCGTGGTGGTCGCCGCTGCTCGGTCGCCAGCCTGACCGCGAACCCGGCGAGCACCGTGCCGGTGACCGCGTTCAGCGCGCGGCGTACCCGCGGCCGGCTCAACCACGCGCGGAGCCGGTGCAGGAACCACACGACGACGGCGAGCCACGCCAGGCTCAACCCGACGAACGTGTAGGCGAGCGCCATGCCGGCCAGTGGTCCCGCCGCGGGGTCGAGGAACTGGGGCAGCACCGACAGGTACAGCGCGAGCACCTTCGGGTTGGTGATGTTGGAGAGGAAGCCCTGCCGCCAGGCCGCGAACCGTCGCGCCGGCACCGGATGCCCGTCGGCGTCCGGGTGCGCTGTGTAGTCGCCGCGGACGGCCGAGCGCAGCGCCTGGAACGCCAGCAGGCACAGGTAGCAGACACCCGCCCACCGCACCGCCTCGAACAGCGGCTGCGAGCGAGCGATGACCGCGCCGACCCCGAACGCCGCCGCACTGGCTTGGATGAACGAGCTGCTGACGATGCCCAGGCTGCCGAAGATCCCCGCCGTGCGGCCGCCGCTGAGGGTGTTCTTCACGACGACGGCGAAGTCCGGCCCTGGCGCGACGATCACCACGACGGAGAACGCGACGAAGGTCAGGTATCCGCTCAAGCTCACGTCGCCAGCATAGGTCGGCGTACCGACAGCCTTCCTCCGAGTTAATGCAACGCTTCGTAGTTGTTGGTTCGCAGATCCGCGGTCGGCTGCGAGAATCCAGATACGTTTCGTAAGCGGATATCTGCATTCCGCAGTTTCGCCATGGAGGTGCCGCCATGACTGCCCCCAAACCTGCCCGCCGCCGGCCCGCCCTGCCGGCGCGTCGGGTGCTCACCGCACTGACCGCCGCCGCACTGCTCGTCGTCTCCGGGTTCGCCGGTCCGGCCGTCGCAGAACCGCCGGCGCCGCCGGACGCCGAGACCGCGCTCGCGCATCTCGCCGAGCTCACCGTGGCCGATCCGATGCCCGAGGACGGCTACTCCAGGGACGAGTTCCCCACTTGGTCCGAGCAAGGTGACAGCTGCGACACCAGGGAGATGGTGCTGCAGCGCGACGGGACCGACGTCCAGGTCGGCAGCGACTGCTATCCGACGTCGGGCAGCTGGTTCAGCGTCTACGACGAGACCACCACTTCGGAGCCGTCCGAGGCGACGGTGGACCACATGGTGCCGCTGAAGAACGCCTGGATCTCCGGGGCGCAGGACTGGACCATCGACGAGCGCGAGACGTTCGCCAACGACCTGGAGCACGCTCAGCTGATCATCGCGTCGCAGTCGAGCAACTCGTCCAAGGGCGACAGCGACCCGTCCGAGTGGAAGCCGGAGAACACCGACTACTGGTGCGTCTACTCGCGGAGCTGGGTGGACGTGAAGTACGTGTACGACCTCACCGTCACCGACGCCGAGAAGGGCGCGCTCGAGGAGATGCTGGCGACCTGCTGAGCGAGGCTCAGCCGAACAGCGGGTAGTGGTCGGCCGCGTCGCCGAGTGCGTCGCGGTCGGCCGCGTCCAGTCGCATCCGGCCGGTACCCTTGAGCGCGTAGGTGACGTCGTCCCAGTCGTCCGGCGCCGGCACGCCGGCGAGGCCGTCGAGGGTGTGCCGGACGAGCGAGAGCGCGCGCCGTGACGGCGGCGGGACGTCCGACAGCTCCTTTGTGAGGTCGAGGTAGTGCACCGCGGCCTCGACGGCCAGCGTGCCGATCAGGTCGGTGCTCGCGATGGTGTGCCCCTGCGTGGCCACCGGTTGCTGCGTGGCCTCCGCGGCGACCCTCGCGGTGGCCCCAGCGGTCTCCCGCCACTGCCGCACCAGCGCGGCCGGGGAGCGGTAGGCCGAGGCGGAGAGCCGGACGAAGCGCGCATGCTCCTTGGCCGCCTGCGCGGCGTCCTCGGTGTCTGGTTTGAAGTCCTGCCAGTACGTGACCAGGTCGCGGTCGGTGGACCCGCGCGCCGGGGTGGCAAGGGCGACGAGCCCGCGCTGCGCGTCCAGCAACAGGTGGAAGAGCACGTCGCGTACGCACCAGCCAGGACACCCGGTGCCGCGCATGAAGGTGTCGTCGGGGAGCTGTTCGACCACCTCGGTCACCGCGGCGTACTGCTCCTTGAGCGCTGAGGTGATCGTGGTCCGATCAGGTTGCTCCACGGCACCAGCATGCCTGACACGGGGGCGGTTACGTCGTGGGGTTGCACCCTCGGTGAGGGCGGGGTAGAGTAACTGTCATTCGAACAGGTGTTCGAGTCGACGCGAAGAAGGGACTCGCAGCTTCGCGTCGGTCGGGGCGCAGGGTCCCGCCCGAGGTGGTCCTCGACCCCCGCCTCGGGCGGGGCCCGGCAGGAACCGGGTGTGGTGTGGGGGAAGCACCCCACCCGGTTCCGCAGACCTCGACAGCAGCATGTCAAGGGGGTACGACAATGGCCGCCGGTTTCGCGGAGCCGATCGACGTGGAGAGCAGGGATGCCTGCCCGACGTCGTTCCGGTGGCGGGGCCGGGTCTATCGGGTGCAGGGCGTGCTGGCGCACTGGCTGGAGACCGGTCCGCTGTGGCAGTCGGCGTCGGTGCGCGGGCTGCTGGCCTCGGACGTGCCGGGCGTGACCGATGAGTCGTCCGCGGGTGGCCGTGAGTTCTGGCAGGTGGAGGCCGTCCGGCCGCGGCAACAGGTGCCCGGCGTCTACGAGCTGTGCTTCGACTGGAGCCACGGGCAACCGGGTAACTGGTCGCTGACCACCACCGGCGCCGCCGGTGGTGCGGCGGGCACCGAGGATCGGGGAGGTCCGGCATGACGGCGCACACCCAGGTCACCGACGACGCCATGCTCGACCGGCGCCGGCGGGCGGGCGACCGCTCGCGGGCCCGTCGGCTCGGCTTCTCCGCCCGCGGCTACCTCGAGCAGGCGCACCGGATGCTCGGCGAGGCCGCCGGCGAGACGGACACGCCGGCGCTGCGCTTCGCCACGGCGCACCTGGCGGCCCTGCGCGCCGCCGCGGCCGTGCTGGCGGTCCGAGGTCGGCCGGCGCGCCGCCGTGCCGGCAGCGCCTGGGAGGAGCTGCTGGCCGTAGCGCCCGAGCTGGACGGATGGGCGGCGGTGTTCGCGGAGAGCGCGGGCCTGCGTGCAACCGCGGAGGCAGGCTTGCCGTTCCCGCTCGACCACGGCCAGGTGGGCGCCTTCTGCCGCCTGGTGGCGGACTTCCTAGCCGACGTCGACGACCTGCTCGACCTGGACGGCCAGACCGTGCTGCCAACAGCCAGCTGACCCCGCCCGCACCGGCACCCGCCAAGGCGGACACGTCGGCGCTGCCGTTCGCCACGGTGCACCTGGCGGGGCTGCGCGGCGCTTCGGGGTGCTGGGTCGGTGTGCGGCCGCGGAGGTGGGTTTGCCGTTCCCGCTCGACCACGGTCGGCCGTCCTGCCGGCAGCCAGCTGACCCCGCCCGCACCTCTAGATGAGTGATTCCTTGAAGGGTGTGGTCGGCGCGGCTGCGGAGACGTGGGGCGGAGGGTGTTCAAGATCGATGTGTGACCAAAGAACTGAACACCCTCCTGACAGCACTGTATGTGGTGGTCGACGATCACGTGG
>WHTA01000060.1 GCA_009379825.1 Streptosporangiales bacterium | reverse complement strand
GTCGAACGCCGCTTCTGCCACCTCAAGCAGTGGCGCGGCCTCGCCACCCGCTACGACAAACTCGCCATCGTCTACCACGCCGCCGCCGTCTTGAACGCTGTCATCGCCTGGACCACGCATTTACGAGACACGGCCTAGCTGACATCCCTACTCCTAAGAGAATGAATGTTCTTTTTATAGCCATAACTGTGCGCCCGCGCGGTGGAGTTGTCAATAGAGAACGAACGTTCTATTTTTGGTCTCATGCCACGAGTCAGCCAGGAACACCTCGACGCCCGCCGCGCCCAGATCCTGGCGGCGGCACGCACCTGCTTCGTCCGCAACGGCTTCCACGCCACGTCGATGCAGGACGTGTTCAAGGAGGCCGGGCTGTCGGCCGGCGCCTTCTACCGGTACTTCGGCAGCAAGGCCGAGCTGATCGGCGCCATCGCACAGAGCAAGATCGCCGACGTCACGAGCATCTTGGACGAGGTCGACACCAGCGACCTGCCGCCGCTGGACGAGCTGCTCGGCCAGCTGCTGCTCAGGATCAAAGCGGCGAACGACGCCGACGAGTTCGCCAAGCTCGTCAGCCAGATCTGGGGCGAGGCGATCCGCTCGCCGGAGGTCGCCGCTACGCTGCGCGCCAACATCGGCATCGCCTTCGACCGGCTGAGCCGCGTCGCAGCGGCCTACCAGGAGGCGGGGGTGCTGCGTGCCGACGTCCCCGCGGCGACGATCGCCCGGGTGCTCGCCGCGGTGAACCAGGGCTTCATGCTGCAGCTGACCGTGCTCGGCGACGTCGACGTGGACGATTACCGCGCGGGTTTGCGCGGACTGCTCGGTGAGCACGTAGCATCCGATCAGTGAGCCAGCCACCGCGTACCGACGCCGAGGTGCCGTCGTTCGTCGACGCCCTCGGCCTGCCCGGCCTGGTCGACCTGCATGTCCACTTCATGCCGCCCCGGCTGCTCGAACGGGTGTGGCAGTACTTCGAACAGGGCGGGCCGCTGCTCGGTTTCCCGTGGCCGATCACGTACCGCCTCGCCGAAGCCGAGCGGGTGCAGGTGCTGCGCGACCTGGGGGTGCGGGTCTTCGGTGCGCTCAGCTATCCGCACAAACCCGACATGGCGGCGTCGCTGAACGCCTGGGCCGTGGACTTCGCCGACCGCACCACCGGCGCCCTGCGCTGCGCGACCTTCTACCCGGAGCCGGCGGCCGCCGGCTACGTCCGTGCCGCGCTCGACGACGGGGTGCAGCTGTTCAAGGCGCACGTGCAGGTCGGCGGCTACGACCCGCGCGACCCGCTGCTGAAGCCCGTCTGGGGCGACCTCGCCGACGCCGGCGTACCCGTCGTGGTGCACTGTGGCAGCGGCCCGCAGCCCGGCGCGTACACCGGTCCCGACGTGTTCGCCGAGGTGCTGGCCGAGCACCCGCGCCTCACCGCCGTCGTCGCGCACCTCGGTGCGCCCGAGTACGGCCAGTTCCTCGACCTGCTCGACCGCTACGACCGGGTGCACCTGGACACCACCATGGCGGCCACCGATTTCTTCGCCGAGCTCGGCGCCCCGCTGCCGCCGGCCGCCGTCCCGCGGCTCGCCGACCACGGTGACCGGATCGTCCTCGGCTCGGACTTCCCGAACATCCCCTACCCGTACGCCCACCAGCTGGAGGCGCTGACCAGGCTCGACCTCGGCGACGACTTCCTCCGCGCCGTCTGCTGGGACAACCCACGCCGGCTACTCGGCCTGTCTTGCTGACTGGTAACACCAGAGCGAAGTTTCCGTGTTTCAGAGGCAACCAAACACCCGTCTCGCGCGTTGTTCCGTGTGCAGGCGGCATTGGGGGCAATGAACTGCCTGCACAGTGCTCTCCAAGAGGGCACGAGGTGGGTGCCTGCTCCAGGCACCGGCGGGCGCCCACACCCCCGTGGCGCGTAGCAGTTCGGGGTGCTTCGTCGCCACGGGGTCCCCTTTCTCTTGCCAGTCCACGGCCGCGAGGCGGCGCCGTTATGCGCGTGCAGACGGACGGCCGGACTGGCTAGACTGGTGGCATAACTGCATAGGGGGTGAACGGTTTCGACTTCGGATGCCGTAGTAGGGGAAGCGGGCCGAGGATGGTAGCGCTGACCTCGCAAACCATGCGCTGCAATAAACACAAGCGCCAATTCAAAGCGCAACCACTTCGCGCTCGCTGCCTAAGCGAGTAAGCGGAGTTGTCAGCCCGGGAGTGCCTTCGGCCCGGTAACTGGCATCAGCGAGAAGGCTCACCTGCCTGACCGGTCGCGGGTCAGGTCGGGGAAAGCGCACAGCGACTGGGTCCGTCGGCAGCTCGCCTGTAGGACTGCCGGGACCGAGTAAGGCGTAATACGGGCTGCGCCCGGAGAAGCCCTGCTGTGACACCGAAGGACCCGGGTTCGATTCCCGGCACCTCCACGAGCCGGCGGCTCCTGCTCGGTGAGCGTTGCTCACCTTCGCGGGGGCCGCTATTTCTTTTACGGGGGGCCCGAGCCCCCGTAGGCCCTGCGTTCCCTGGTCGGGGTGGCCCCGAGCCGGCGGAGGGGGATGGTAATGCGGGTGGTGAGTTCGTCGACGGTGGTGCCCCAGGTCTCGTGGACGGTGACACCGTCGGGCCCGATGGCGAATGTCGCAAGGTCGGTGTAGACCCGGCTGACGCAGCCGACGGCCGTCAGGGGGTACGTGCACTCGGGCACGAGCTTCGGCGAGCCGTCCTTGCCGAACAGCGTCATCATCACGAGCACGGCCTTCGCGCCGACCGCGAGGTCCATCGCGCCGCCGACGGCCGGGATCGCGTCCGGCGCGCCGGTATGCCAGTTCGCGAGGTCGCCGCCGCTGGAGACCTGGAACGCGCCGAGCACGCATACGTCGAGATGGCCGCCGCGCATCATTGCGAACGAGTCCGCGTGGTGGAAGTACGCCGCGCCCGGGAGCTCGGTGACGGGGATCTTGCCCGCGTTGGTGAGGTCCGGGTCGACGTCGTCGCCGTGGGCGGCCGGTCCCATGCCCAGCATGCCGTTCTCGGTGTGCAGGATGACGCCGCTGTCGGCGGAGAGGTGGTCGGCGACGAGTGTCGGCTGTCCGATGCCGAGGTTGACGTACGAGCCGTCCGGAATATCGTGCGCGATCGTCGCGGCGATCTCGTCCCTGGCGAGGGGACCGCGATCGGTGTGCTCGGAGGTGGTCGTTGGGACGGTGAAGGTCACTGGCCGGCCCCTTCCTGCAGTGCGGACAGGTCGAGCACCCGGTCGACGTAGATGCTCGGGGTGACGATGGCCTCGGGGTCGAGTGCGCCGGTCTCGACGACGCCGCCGACTTCGACGATCGTGGTCGTGGCGGCGGTGGCCATGACGGGGCCGAAGTTGCGGGCCGTCTTGCGGAAGACGAGGTTGCCGAGCCGGTCGGCGCGGTGGGCGCCGAAGAGGGCGACGTCTCCCTTGATCGGGTACTCCAGCACGTGCTCGCGGCCTTCGATGACGCGGGTCTCCTTGCCCTCGGCGAGCGGCGTGTCCACACCGGTCGGACAGAAGAACGCGCCGATGCCCGCGCCGGCGGCGCGCATGCGCTCGGCGAGGTTGCCCTGCGGCGCGACTTCGAGCTCGATCCGGCCGTCGCGGTAGAGGCGATCGAAGACCCAAGAGTCCGCCTGGCGCGGGAACGAGCAGATGATCTTGCGCACGCGACCGGCGGCGAGCAGCGCCGCAAGACCGGTGTCGCCGTTGCCCGCGTTGTTGCTGACGACGGTGAGGTCGGTGGCGCCCTGCCGAGTCAGGGCTTCGATCAGAGTGACCGGCATGCCGGCCATGCCGAACCCACCGACCAGGACGGTCGAGCCGTCCTCGATCCCGGCGACGGCGGCGTCGGCGCTGTCGTGGAACGTTGCGCGGCTCATCCGTCGTCCTCGCTGTCTACGTATGCGGGAGCCTGGTCGGGCATGCGTCCGCCCTCACTGGAAGTACTGCGGATGTTCGTCC
This sequence comes from Streptosporangiales bacterium, assembly GCA_009379825.1. Lineage (NCBI taxonomy): Bacteria > Bacillati > Actinomycetota > Actinomycetes > Streptosporangiales > Streptosporangiales bacterium. The sequence goes on along the minus strand of WHTA01000060.1, from coordinate 31,711 downwards.
GCCATGGCGAGAATCGCGTCGGCCAAGTGCTCGACGTCCTCCTCGCCCATGGCCGTGGAGAGCGCGAGGAGGCAGTTGGTGCCGGCGAGCACGCCTCGCTCGTAGAGACTCCACCACGCCTGTTGGTTGTCGGAGGTGTGCAGACGAAGGAGAGAGCCCCATCCCGTGGCCGGTACACCCGCAGCGACCAAGCGAGCCCGCAACGCATCACCAGCGGCGTTCAACGAAGCCACGCTCGTCGCGTCGAACAGGTCGAGCGCTACCTTTCCGGCAGCCATCGTCACGGGGTTGGCACTGAACGTGCCGCCCCACGAAACGGCACTGGGCTGCTTCTGTTCCCGCGGATCGAACGGCTGCAGCAGCTCGCGGCGCCCACCGATGGCGCCGACCGCGAAGCCACCTCCGATTGCCTTCCCGAGCGAGACCAGGTCCGCCTCCACGTCGTACTGCTCGAGCAGGCCGCCCACCCCCAGCCGGAAGGTGATGACCTCGTCGACGAGGAGTAGCGCTCCGTGCTCGCGCGTGAGTGAACGCAGCTCCTGCACGTGTGCGGCATCGGCCCGTCGAAGCCCTGCTCGGTTCGGCATGAGGTCGATCACGACTCCTGCCACGTCGTCCCCGTGGGTCGTCAGGGCATTCGCGACGGCTTCGGTGTCGCCTTGGTCGACGACGATCACGTCGCCGTGTGACTCGTTGCCGACGGCGTCGGGGCTGGTCCCGTGGTAGCTGCCGCGGAACCGGATGATCTTCGATCGTTTCGTGGCCGCGCGGGCGGCGCGCAGCAGCATCATGACTGCTTCTGAGCCACTGTTGCAGAAGCGCCACTGCTCCATGTTCGTGCGTTCTCGCAGCATCTCGGCGAGGGCGACTTCTGAACGCGTCGGCAGGCCGAAAGCCGAACCGTTCTGGAGGGCGGCTGTGGCGGCATGGACGATCTCCGGTCGGGCATGCCCGTGGATGAGGGTGGTGTAGTTCCCGTTCGCGTCCAGGACCCGGTGTCCCGTGTCGTCGACGATCCACGCCCCTTCTCCGGCGACCGCATACGGCGGGTGTGGAGGGACGAACACCGTCGAACGGGTGATGCCACCGGGCAGCACGCTCCGGGCGCGGTCGACGAGTGTGGCCTCCGTGCGCTCGCTCGGGTTGGTGTCAGCGGTCATTCGGGGATCCGTTCGCGTATCGGGGGTAGAGCTCGTTGGCAGTCGCTTCGTCGAGATAGCCGGCCTGGACGTCGGCCGCCACGGCGGCGTAGGGACGCTCGTCGGCCGGGCCGTACCCGGCGCCCCCCGGTGTGCGTAGGCAGACGATGTCGCCGCGTCGCAGGGGGACGTTCTCGCCCTTGCTGATCATGGGCAGGACGCTCTCCTCGCCGTCGATGCGGAACCATGGCGACGACGTCGTGCCCGGTTGCCCGCCAGCCCGACCGGCGGGCTCGGTGCGCGCCTGATCCCCGAGCAGGCTGGCTTGGGCGTCATCGCCGAGTAGCTCGAACTCGAAGTGGACGCCGAACCCGCCACGTGTGCGGCCTGCACCGGGCGAGCCCTCGCGCAGCCCGTACCGACGGAATCGCACGGGATATCGTTGCTCGAGGGTCTCGATCGACTGGGTGCGGCCGATGCTCATCAGCGAGCAGCCGTTGGAGATACCGTCGCCCGCCAGGTGGCCGCCGTAGCCGCCACCTAGGAAGACGTACATGACGTACGGGTTCCCATCGACGTCGGTCCCTCCCATGGAGAGGTTGTTGGCCGTTGCCGACGATCCCGCTGGCACCTGCTCAGGCACCGCCTCCGCCAGCGCGCCCATGACCGCGGTGATGATGCGCTGGCTCGTCTCAGCGGCGCATCCGGCAACCGGCCGCGGTACTTGGGCGTTGAGGAACACCGTTTCTGGAACGATGAAGCTGATGGGTTCGAAGATGCCGGCGTTGATGGGAATTTCCGGGAAGACGTGCTTGATCGCGACGATGCTGCTCGACACCGTGGCGGCCAGGACCGAGTTCATCGGGCCGGTGCACGGTGCGGAGGACCGACTGAAGTCGATCGTGAGATGGTCTCCGGCCACGGTGAGCTGGGCATCGACCCGCAGCGGCTCGTCGACGATGCCGTCGTTGTCCATCACCTCGACGAAGTGGTAACTGCCGTCTGGTATGTCGGCAATGTGGGAGCGCATCTGTTGGGCCGAACGGCGGTTGAGTGTGTCGATCATGTTCGTGATCAGATCCACGCCGTACTCGTCGAGCAGCTCCGTGAGACGCGTCTCGCCGACACGAAGCGCCGTGGCTTGGGCGTCGACGTCGCCGAGCACATCGTCGGGGATCCGCGAGTTCGTCTGAAGGATCGAGACGATGTCGGTCTGGAGCTCGTCATCGACGAACAGACGTACCGGCGGGACGCGTAGACCCTCCTGGAAGCAGTCGCTTGCCGACGCCGCGAACCCGCCAGGGACTCGCCCGCCGAGGTCCGGCCAGTGTCCGGTGTTCGCGAGGAACGCGAACAACTCGCCCTGGTAGAAGAATGGCCGGACCATCTTCGTGTCCATGATGTGGGTGCCGCCGGCGAACGGGTCGTTCACGAGGTACGTGTCGCCGGGCCGAGGGCTGTCCACGGTGTCGATGACGCTCGCGACCGTGTACTGCATCGTTCCGACGAAGATTGGCAGTCCACGGCCGCCTTGCACGATCATGCTGCCGTCGCTCGCGGAGTAGATACCGTCAGCGCGGTCCCAGGCATCGGAGACGACTGGCGAGAACGCCATCCGTTCGAACACGGTGTCCATCTCGTCGGCGATCTGCTCCAGCCGCCCGCGGATGACAGCGAGGAGAAGCGGGTCGACGTCGTCGTGGTTGGTGGTACGGCTGGCACTCATTGGTTCACCTCGACGATCAGGCTGCCGCTCTCGTGCACGACGGCGGTGGCCTTGGGCGGAAGGAGGACGGTGGAATCGGTCTGGACGATGATCGTGGGGCCTTCCACGATGTCGCCGACCCCGAGCTGGGTGCGGTCGATCTCGTGGATGACATGGGCGCCGTCCTCGAAGACGACGGCGCGCGGCTCGGACGCGACGCCGTCGCCTACGCGGCTCGTCCGTACGGTGCCCACGGCGTTCCGCTTTCCCTGCACCACCGTACGGAGGCTGGCCACGCGCACCGGACTGGCGGGGATGCGGCCCCCGTAGAGCTCTCGATAGGCCGCCAGGAAGGCCTCCTCGAGACGATCTGGGGTCCAGCCGTTCTCGTCGTGCCCGAGGGGAACTCGGATCGTGTGCATCTGCTTGCTGAAGTGCATCTCGGCTGCATGCTCGACAGTCGTGTCAGCCTCCGCGAAGCCGTCGTTGCTGAGCGTGGCCAGCCCGCGCTGCGCCTGGTCGGCCAGCACTCGAGCGACGTGATCAGCGGTACACGATGCGAGATCGGCGGCCACGGCGGACACGAAGTCGTACTTCACGTCCGCGATCAAGCACCCGTATGCACTCAGCGCCCCCGGATTCGGCGGCACGAGCACCTTCGTCGCGCCGATGATCCTCGCCAACTCGGCTACGTGCAGTGGACCTGCGCCACCGAACCCGATCAGGGCGAACTGACGTGGGTCATGCCCCTTGTCCACGCTTACTCCTCGGATGGCGCCGGCCATCCGTTCGTTCGCCAACCGGACGATCGCGAGCGCGGCGTCCGCGATGCTCATCGCCAACGGATCCGCGACATGTTCACGGATCGCCTCCACGGCAGCCTGTTGGTCGAGGCTGAAGCCCGTCTGGGTGCCAAGCTTCTGATCCGCGGCGATGCGGCCGAGGACGATGTTGGCGTCGGTCACGGTAGGACGGGTCCCACCGCGCCCGTAACACGCGGGTCCCGGCGTCGAACCGGCACTCTCCGGTCCGACCTGGAGTATCCCAGCACGGTCGATACTGGCGATCGAGCCACCGCCGGCACCGATGGTGGTGATGGCGATCATCGGGACTCGCAGTGGGATCCCGTACTCGATGCTGCTCTCCGCGGTCAGCGTGGGTTGCCCGTCCGGGATCAGGGCGACGTCGAAACTGGTGCCGCCCATGTCGCACGAGATGACGTCCGGGAGTCCGGCGGCACGGCCGAATGCCGCCGCGCCCATCGTTCCCGCAGCGGGCCCGGAAAGGAGCGTCCGTACGGCGAGGGGACCGGCACGGCGTACTGGCATAACGCCGCCGTTCGACTGCATGACCTGGACGTCGTTCGCGAACCCCTCGGACTCGAGCTCGTCCTGGACTGCGTCCAGATAGCGCGTCATGCCAGCCCCGACGAATGCGTTGACGGCGGTGGTGCTCGCCCGCTCGAACTCGCCGGACTCTGGCGCCACCTCTGCCGACGTCGTCACCGAGATATCCGGCAACGACGTGCGCAAGCGAGCCGCGAGCCTCTCCTCGTGGGCAGCGTTCACGTAGCTGTTCATCAGGCAGATGGCCACGCTTTGGACCTCAGCGGTGCGAAGTCGATCGACCAGGTCGTCGATGACGCTGTCCTCCAGAGCGGTCACTACCTGGCCGTCGGCGCCGATCCGCTCGTCGATCTCGAAAGACAGGCTACGCGGGATCAGCGGCACGTAGGTCCCGGTGAGCCCGTACGTGGTCGGCCGGTCGCGACGCCGCAGCTCGAGCACGTCGCGGAACCCGGTTGTCACCACGAGGGCGGTGCGGGCACCCTTGCGCTCCAGCACGGCATTCGTCGCGACCGTGGTGCCGTGCACGACTGCATCGAGCCGATCCAACGGTGCACCGGTCTGCCGCAGGCCGGTCATCAGGCCTGCTGACTGCATGCCCGACGTCGAGAAGACCTTCGCCAACTCCAGCTCGGTCGTCTCGGTGTTGTACAGCAGAACGTCCGTGAACGTGCCGCCGACGTCGACTCCGGCAATCAGCTTCATCCGGAAATTGCTCCTTTGACTGTGTTCTGTCGTGCCGTGCGTCAAGGGCGGGCGGCGATCAACTGGTTCATCTCGGCTGCCGTGCGGAGCAGGTCGTCCACCCAACTCTCGGGTTCGAAGCGCATTGTCGGTCCGGCGATGCTGAGCGCAGCGGCGAAGTTGCCGTCGCGTCCATGCACCCCGGTAGCGATGCCAGTGATGCCTTCCGCGAACTCCTCGTCGTTGGTCGCCCAGCCGCGTTCGCGGATCGTGGCGAAGCCGCGCCGCAGCTTCGTCTTACTGCGCTCGCTGTGCGGAGTCGTCGCCGGCAGGCGTTCCTCCGGCAGAAGTGCGTCGACCTCCGCGTCGTCCATGTGCGCGAGCAGGAACTTTCCGGACGCACAGCTGGTCAGCGGCATCCGGGTGCCCACGCGGATCTCGGCCCGCAGGATGTGAGCCGTCTCGAAACGCTGCACCATCAGCGCGTCCTGGCCGCTCAGGACGGCGAGTGTGACCGCCTCGCCGGAGAGGTCGGCGAGCCTTCGCATCGGCTCGAGCACCGGGCCGCCGAAACGGGCGGTCTCCGGCGTGGCGGAACCGACTTCGAAGGCGGTCATGCCCAGCCGATAGCTGCTGGCGGCCTGCCGCTCTACGAAGCCGTGGCTGGCCAAGGTTGCCAAGAACATATGAATACTGCTCTTGCCGATGTCGAGCTCTCGAGCCAGCTGCGTGATGCCGACCCCCTCGGGGTGGTCCGCGACCGCGCGAAGCACGCGCAGGCACGTGTTGGCGGAGCTCGATATCTTGGAAGTGTTCGTCATACACGAACGCCTTTCGTACGACACGAACAGAGAATCACGCGGCAGTGATCCCGTCAAGGTGCCACGTGGCCCGCCAAGAGTCTCAGCCATGACACCTCGCCCGGCCTTGACCCTTCGACAGCCCGCCCATAAACTCCGGTTCGCTCCTTACGAAAGGTGTTCGTCCATGTCGAACACACCTCGACGTGTCCACAGTGTCGGCAATGCGCTGCGCCTGCTCACCGTGCTGGCCGAGCACCCGGACGGCCTAGGGGTGTCCGACCTGGCCACGCGGCTGGAGGTGGGCAAGAGCACCGCGCACCTGCTGCTGAGCACCTTGGCTGAGCACGGATTCGTGGAGCGCCTCGAGGCGGGTACCTACTGCCTCGGCATCGCCGCATTCGAGATCGGGTCGGCGGTGCCGGAAAGCTCGCGTTTCGGTGGCCCACTGACGCCGCCGATGCGCAAGCTTGCGGACCTCTCCGGCGAGGCGGTCTCGCTGGCCATTCACCGCGGCCGGGACGCACTCATCGTGCAGCGCTTCGAAAGCGCCAGCATTCTCCGCGCGGAAATTCGGATCGGGACGAAAATGCCCGTGCACAGTTGCGGCTCGGGCAAGGTCTTCCTGGCCGAGTTGCCGGTCGAAGAACTCGACGCGCTGTTTCCCTCGGAGACGCTGCCGGCCGCGGCGAAGAACACGTTTCGCCAAAAGTCCGCGTTGTCGCGGCAGCTCGCCGAGGTACGGCGGGACGGCTACGCGACGATCGACGAGGAATACACCGACGGGGTACGGGGGATAGCGACCGGGGTCCGAAATCGGCGCAACGAGGTGGTTGCGGCCTTGAGCGTGGCGGGGCCGATACCGCGGTTCGAGCCGTCGGACTGGTTGCAAGATCTCAACAGTACGGCCGAGGAAATGTCGACGATTCTGGTGGGACGGTTGTGAGCTCCTAGCTCGGGCGATCGCATCACCAGGTCTCTCCCCCTTAGGAGACCAGTATGGACTGGCTAGCGGAGAGTGTCCCGCTTCTTGTGCTCGGGATATTGCAGATGCTTCTAGCGTTCACCATTGGGGTACGCATGTTGCGCAGCAGGCGAGGAAAGGGTGACCAGGGATGAACGCGGTTATAACTGGTTGCATAGTCGTATTCGCGCTAGTAATCGGGTTCTCGGCCTGGCACGGTTACAGAAAGACCCGCGAGTCGGCCGATTTCTTCGTCGCGGGTCGGTCTGCACCATGGTGGTTGATCTCCGGCTCGCTGATTGCCTCGACGGTGTCCGGGGCTACGTTCTTCGGCCTGATCAGCTCGTACTACCGCACCGGGTTCTCGGTGCACTGGATCCCGCTCGGCGTGGCGTTCTCGTGGTTGGTGATCTGCTTCGCCGTCGGTCCACGGCTGCGCAGGCACGGCCGGTTCACCATCCCCGAATACCTTGCCGACCGGTTCAACTCGCCGGGACTGCGCGTGGTGTTCTCCGCTATCACCGTGCTGTGGATGGTGTTCCTGCTAGCGACCGTACTGGTGCAGGGCGGGCTGCTGTTCGGCTCGCTGTGGGGCTGGAGTTACGGCACCTCCGTGGTCGTGATCACGGTCGTGGTGATCCTCTACACGTTCTTCGGCGGCCAGAAGGCCGTGCTCTACACCGACTTCGTGCAGGCAGCGGCGTTCCTGCTCGCTGTCGCCGTCGTGGTGCCGCTCACCATCAGCGCCGCCGGCGGTTGGGGTGAGATCACCGCGACGGTCGAGGCGGAGCAGCCCGGCTTCTTCGGCATCACCGGTGGGGCGCTGAGCGTAGTAAACGTGATGGCACTGTTCTTCGTGTGGTTCCTCGGCTACCTGGGCCACCCGGGCTTCTTGACGCGGTTCTACGCCGCGCGCAGCGAACGGGACGTCATCAAGACCGGCATCGCGGTCTCCGCCGTGTACCTGCCGTTCTGGGCACTCATCGGCCTCGCCGGGGCAGCGACCCGTGCGCTCTACCCGAACGTCGCCGACACCGAGACCGTGTGGGTGCGGTTCGTGCTCGAGCAGACGCCGGCGATCATCGCGGGCATCCTGCTGGCCGCCATCCTCGGTGCCATTCTTTCCTCGGCGGACACCTGGCTGCTCACCGCCGCGTCGTCGGGGACGCACGACCTGCTGCGCAAGACCATCCGCAGCGAGTGGACCGACAGCCAACTGTTGCGGCGCACCAAGTTGCTGGTCGTGCTGCTCGGGCTCGCCGCGCTGCCGTTCGGCCTGTGGCGTCCCACCTACATCACCGACATGATGACGATCGCCTACACCGTGGCTGGCGCGTCGGGGGGTGTGCTGATCCTGTTCAGCCTGTACTGGCGCAGAACCACCCGCGCCGGCGCGTGGGGAGGGCTGATCTTCGGCGCGGTAGCAGCAGTGATCGGCCGCGTTGTCGTCGCGATGGGTCTCACGCCGGACTGGTTCGACCCAGTCCTGCCGACCCTTCTCGGTACCGTCGTGATCGTCGTCGTGGTGTCGCTGGTGACGCCGACCGACCCGGTGGCGACCGCCACATTCGACCGGTTGCGGCGGCCACAACCTGCGACGACACCATCGCAACCGGAGGAACGAGTATGACCGCCTGCGAGAGCCGGTGGAATTGATTCCCCCTCACCACCCCACGGTGGCCTCGGCGGTCGTTACGTTGCCTGTCAGCGGCGGACGGATTCGGGAGGGCCCGGGGGATGCGTCGAGGACGGCTGGGTGGGGCGGTGGGGTTGGCGGTAGGCGCCGGCGGCACCGCGAACGCCGCACCCGCCTCGGGCTCCCAGGCGGGTGACGGGGCGCGGATGAGTAGTCCTGGCGCTACCGGTGTCCGGTTCGCCACCTACAACGTCCGTACCAGCCACCTCAACAACAAGTGGGCCGGCGACCCGGACGCCAAGTACGACCGCGACGACGCCGCGCGGATGGAACGCGTCGCGACGTTCATAAAGAACAAGAACCTGCACATCATCGCGGTGCAGGAGGTCCGCCACGACGAGCGCCGCGGCATCATGAAGCACCTGCCGAAGAACTTCTACGCATCCGGGGTCAAGGGGCGCTCGGACACCGCGATCATCTGGAACGCGAAGGCCTGGAAGCACCTCGACACGGGACGCTTCGACGTCCGGATCCGCAAGACGGTGACCCGTCCTCAGGTCTGGATGAAGCTGCAGCACCGCCGGTCCGGACAACGAATCGTCTCCAGCCTGCACCTCGCCGCGGGTGACAAGCGCGAGCACCTCAGGATCGCCGGCGCCGAACGCACGGTCAGGAAGATGCGTCGGGTGGCCAACGGCCTCCCGTTCGTCGTGGCCGGCGACATCAACGGCAACGACCGAACGCGCGGCCGGATGGGCGCCTACCGGGTGTTCAAGGGCGCCGGGCTGACCTACACCCGCTACCTGCCGAAGTATCGCTTCGGCAACCACTGCGACTCGCACAACGGCCGGGCAGGTCACGGCAAGCAGGAGTGCCGGGCCAACGGGCGAGGCAGCCACATCGACATGGTCTTCGTGTCGAAGGCACTACGCGTCGGCAGCTACAACCTCGTCGCCAACGCGCGGACCTCGAGGACGTCCGACCACAACCCGCTGATCCCCCAGCTGTGGGTGAAACGGCAGCTGACAGGCGCGATCTACCCGGCCGGGCGGTAGACGAAGCCCTCCAAGGCTGGGTCAGCCGAGCTCGGCGAGCAGGGCGACGGCGATGGCGATCATCGCGGCGCCGGAGATCCTGGAGACCACCCGGGACGCCGTCGGGCTGGTCCGGAGTACCGCGCGGGCGCCGAGGCCGAGCGCCGTGTAGAACGCGCCGCACGTCCCGACGAAGACCAGCCCGAGCGCGCCGATCTGGAGCGGGAACGGCCAGCTGCCGGCCGGGTCGGTGAACTGCGGGAGCATGGCGAGGAAGATCAACAGGCCCTTGGGGTTCAGCGCGCTCACCCCCACGCCCCGCAGCGTCCGCCGCCACCGGCGGCCGGGCACCGTGTGCCCGTCCACGGTGTGCAGGGTGCCGGGCCGGGCGAGCAGCGAGGCGCCGAGGAACACCAGGTACGCCGCGCCGACCACGGTGAGGACCGTCAGCACCAGGGGCGTGCGGGCGACGACGGCGCCGACCCCGGCCGCGATGACGACGGTGAGCGCGGCGTAGCCGAGCATCAGCCCGGCCACCGCGGGGAGCACGACCCGGTCGCGTACACCGGAGGCGAGGGTGAACGCCCAGTCCGGCCCGGGGACGACGATCAGCAGGAACGCCGTCGCCCAGAACGCGAGCAGCAGGCCGGGGTCCATGGGCAGGAAGTTACGGCAGGTTCCGCCGAATGTGTTCCCTGATCTCGCTCCCGTACGGGGCATGTTGTGGAAAGATATCGCGCCATGGACGCGATCGACCGGCAGATCATTGCGGAGCTGCAGGACGACGGGCGGCAGAGCGTCACCGAGCTGGCGTCGCGCATCGGCCTCAGCGTGTCCCCGACCCATCGCCGGCTGCGCGACCTGGAGAGCTCGGGCGCCATCCGCGGCTACCGCGCGACCGTCGACCCGGCCGCGCTCGGCCTGACGTTCGAGGCACTGGTCTTCGTCACCATGCGCCAAGAGGACCGCGACACCCTGCTCGGCTTCGAAGAAGCCCTCGCCGCGATCCCCAACGTCGTCCAGGCCCAGCGCCTCTTCGGCGACCCCGACTACCTCCTGCGCGTGGTGACCGCCGACCTAGCCGCCTACGCCGAGCTGGAGGACAATGTCCTCGCCGCCCTACCCGGCGTCCAGCGCCTGACCTCCACCCTCGTCATGAAACACGTAGTCCACGAACGCCCCCTACCAGCCCAGCCGTAGTTGCGCAGCCGCTAGGTAACGGCGGTTGCTCCCGTGGGGCGACCGCGATGCTATTCGAACGGGTCATCGGGCTCACCGGCCGTGGGGGCGACGCGCTGCCGGCGCCAATGAGCGATGCCGATGCGCCTGCGCTGCTGCTGCTGGGAGATCCAGTCCCGCCCTTCTGCGGTGACCGCCTCGAGGAGTTGCAGGGCCGCGGAAATGCCCGAGGCGACGAGTTCCGTCTGCTGTAGCTCGAGCTCGTCCTCAAGCTGGCTGTCCATCGTGTCGGTGAACCCCTGGGTGCGGACCTTGATCTCCTCGCCGCTGAGCAGCGAGAGCCGGAAGGTGCTCCTGTGCACGAAGTTCTGCTGTGTACGGGGCCGGTCGCCGCGGTATCGCACGCCGTACTCGGAGACCCGGGCGGAAGCGAGCACGTCGTACCGGAACGACATCCGACGTACGAACCTCGCGTTCCCGGTGACAAAGTCGAGCTCGAAGTCGGCCTCCCGCATCCCGCTCCTGGTCAGCAGGAAGACCAGTACGCGGTACGACTTGTACCTCCACGGTCCACGTACCTCCCGCGCGCGTCCCGCCGCCGAACGGCCTTCGGTCAGCACGGCGTAGCTGAGCACGTCCCGGCTCTTGAGCGCGTATTGCTCACACGCCTTCGCCCAGAGGAACGACTTGTCGAGGTTGAGCCACCGTGCCAACTCCGTGTCGTCCGGCTGGTCCCGGAGAAGCTGTTGCCACTCGGTGTGGGCATCCTTCTCCTCTCTCGCCAGCTGTGCGCTCAGGATCCGAGCCTCGCTGTCGCACCGTCGGGTGGCGATGACGACGGTCACCGCCTGCATGGCCTGGAGTGGGCCGATCCCGAGCAGCACGGCTGTCGCGGCGAACCCACCACCGGCGCCGAGCATCATCACGACACCGATCAACGCCACGGCAACGCTGAGGTAGTAGAACGTCGCGGTGTCGCGGGACGGCCGCAACTCCTCGCGATACGCGAAGAGCTTGCCCGTTCGCCAGCGCTGCGCCACTCGCTTCGCGTGCCACCTGATCAGCCAGTCCACCTGACCAGCCGTCACGTGTGCGTTGCCGTAGAGCGACACGAATCGTCCCTTCAGGTACTCGCGGATGCCCCGGGTGTCCTCGCTCCACTGGCCTTCGGTGTGCGGTCGCGATGCGGTGAACCATTCGTCGACCCAACGGTGTATGTCCTCGACGAACCGGGTCCTCACCCAGTGACCCGGTGATACGGGCGGTTGTACGTTCAGTGGGATGCCGTGCTCGCTATCCCTGCGCTCCAGCCGCATTCGCTGGGTCGCTCGCTGCGCGCCGAACCGACCTGCCGCCAAGACACCGGCAAGGAACATGACGAGCGCCGGTATCCCCACAGCGAGGCGCCCGCTGCCGAGGGGCGAGAACGGCGCCGCGAGAGCGAACGGTAGGGGGATCCCACCGGCCAATATGCGGCCCCAGATGCCCAGCCTGATCGTCGTGCGCTCCTGGTGTTCCTGTCTGGACTTGGCGGGCACGTCTTCGAAGAACTTCCATGCACGGCCCGCGCGGTCGTTCGCCATCCGCCACGCCGGAACCTGGTTGGCGATGATGTCATCTGCCCTGTCCTGACCGGCGCCGTCGATGACGTTACCGACGTGTTGAGCGATCTCCCATCGGCGCTCCCGGTGCAGACCTTCCAGTTGCTGCTGCGCACGATCGAGGTTCTTCCGATCGAACCGTTCCCCGGCTCCCTGCGATATGCAGTCGAGGTACCGCCAGATGACGTGGAGCGCGGCCGACCACTCGTCCGTTGGTTGTTGGTCTGTGGGGCGCACGCCTTTCAGTGCGGCGCGCACCTGACCTATATCGTGCAGTGGCAGACCGCTCAACAGCGACAAGGTGTAGTAGTACGCCAACTGCGTGGAGTACTGCCCCGCCTCCAGCAGTTCGCGGAGCTGGGCTTGTGCCCTCGGCGGGTCGGTTTCCAGGGCACCGATGGCGCGTCGGAGTCGCTCCTGTGGACTGTCGCCGAGGCCGCCGATGTAGACGTGTCTCGTGTGGACCACGGTGCCGTTGTTGATGCCGATCTGTGCGCCGACGGTCGCGTGGTCGCCGGCGATGTTCGTGTGGGACGTCGGCGTGGGGTCCTCCTGCCGCGGCGGCACGGTCAGCTCCGGTCTCTGGGGTCCGTGCCGCTGTGGAGTTCGCCGTGGTTGATTCCGAGTTGGTAGCCCACCGTCGCGTTGTGTTTGGCGATGTTGGTGTTGTGCACCTGTGGGGTGGGTGGTGTGGCCGGGTCGGCGGCTGGTTCACCGGCTCCCGTCTCGCTTTCGTCGCCTAGCTCGGCTGCTACGGCGGCGGCGAACGCTGCGGCGTTGCGTGCGGCGATCTGTTGCCAGCCCTTGTTGTCGGTCTGCTCCTTCGCGCCACCTGCACCGTCGCTGATGCCGCGGATGGTCACTGACACGACGTGTTCGTTGACCTGGCCGGCGGCGGCGAAGCCGGCGCTCTCCATCTCGACGGCGATGGCGTCGTTGTAGTGATCGTCGAGGTGCTGTGCGACGTCGGAGGTCTGGGAGTCGAGTACGACGTCGCCGGCCGCGATGGGCGCGAAGTGCACGACGGGTGCCGGTGCTTCCGCGGCCGACGGGTACCAGTCGGATGACCTGGACAGCCACCGCGCGACCTGTTCTGCGCGGTGCGAGATCTCCCATGCGCGGGGACGGACACGGAACCGGGTGTCCTCGCTGCGGCCGCCGTGGTAGCTGTACACCCGCGTGGCCACCACGACGTCACCGAGCTGGAGCCAGTCGCGCCGACCGCCCGCGACGCCGACGAACATCGTCGTCGACGGGTTGAACTCCGCGATCGCCCGTTCGGTGAGCAGGGCGGCGTTGAGGTTGGTCATCCCGGTTGCCGCGAGTGCGACTCGGCAGGTTGGGCGGGCGGCGAGCACGCCGACCTCGAAGATGGTTCCCTTCGCGTGTTCGTGCCGCTTGGTGCTGATCAAGTGAGCCCGGATGGCGGCGTACTCGGTCTCGAGTGCCGTGAGGATGGCGATCATATGTGCCCCTAGCTTTCCGTTCCCCGCAACGGTCGACCAAAGGCTAGGTGCGGCGACACGTTTTCGTCAATATGACGATTATTAAGCTGGCGAGGTTATACTGAGCGTCGTGAAGACCCGTCCGACCGCACGGTCCACCTGGAAGATCCCCGAGGTCGCGGTCACCGTCGATCTCGCCGTGCTCACTGTGCACGACGACGCACTGCAGGTCGTGCTCGTGCGTCGCGGCATCCCGCCGCACGAAGGCATGCTGGCGCTGCCCGGCGGGTTCCTCGCGTCCACGAGGGAAGACCTGGACGCCGCGGCGGCACGCGAGCTGGCTGAGGAGACCGGCTTGGGCGCAGCGGACCTCCACCTCGAGCAGCTGGGCACCTACGGTGTGCCGGACCGCGACCCGCGGGGACGCGTGGTCACCGTCTGCTATCTCGCCTTCTCGCCGAACCTGCCGTCGCCCGCGGCCGGCGGTGATGCACGCGACGCCACCTTGATGCCGGTGCAGAAGGTGCTGCGCCGGCAGGCCGCGGTGGCCTTCGACCACAAGAGACTCGTCGCCGACGCGGTGGAGCGGGCGCGCAGCAAGCTCGAGTACACGACGTTGGCAGCGGCCTTCTGCCCGCCCGAGTTCACCATGACCGACCTGCGGCAGGTGTACGAGATCGTCTGGGACACCAAGCTCGATCCGCGCAACTTCCACCGGAAGATCTCGAGCACGGAAGGGTTCCTGGTGCCTACCGGTGAGCGTGCTGCCCGGCAGGTGGGTCGTCCTGCTGCACTCTTCCGGCGTGGCCCGGCCACGTTGTTGCACCCGCCGATGTTGCGCAGCCGCTAGGACGGGCGGATCGACTGGGGGAAGCGGAACAGCTCCGTCGGGTCGTACGCTGCCTTCACCCGGGTCAGCTGGGCGTGGTTGGTGCCGTGGTACGCGGCGGGTGCGTCGGCCAGTGCGGGGTCGGGGAAGTTGGGGTACCCGCCGCCGGCGCCGTGCGGATGCACGATCGCCCAGGACTGGTCCAGCCAGCGGGTCGCGGCGCTTCGCGCCGGTGCTGAGCTGTGCGCATCGGTGACCACCGTGTGCTTGACGAGGAAGTGTGCATCGCGGTGCGCGAACGCGGTCGCGTCGGTCGCGACGCGGTTGTACGCGCCGGCCCACGGCGTGCAGTCGAGCTCCCTTGCCTGCCCCGGTACGCGTGCCTGTACGAGATGCTCCACGAGGGTCGCGATGGTCGCGGGCGGCACCGCGTCGGTGAAGAACTCGGACTTGCTTGTCGCGACCGGGCGTGCACCGTCGGCGTGCGCGGCGACGCCGATCCGCTCGCCGAGCTGGCCGAGGTGACTCTTCGTCTCCCGGTACCCGGCGTCGCGGTACGTGGCCGTCGCCGGCGCGACCCCGACCGCCGCGGTCAGGGCGGCGAGGAGGTCCGCTGCCACCTGCCGGTCGCCGCCGCACAGCGCGCCGAACACGTGGACTGCCAACGGTTCCTCGACCGCGGCGGGGACGGTCAGCAGCAGGCTCGCGGCGAGGTCGTCTGGTGCTGCCGGAGCCCAGCTCTGCCAGCCGCCCAGCACCGCCGGCGCGGCGTCCGCCGGCCAGGTCAGGTGGTACGCGGTCATGGCGGGTGCGGGCACCGGTTCGAAGGTCAACGACGTCACCACGCCGAACTGACCACCGCCGGCGCCGCGCAACGCCCAGAACAGGTCGGCGTACGAGTCGGCGTCACAGGTCACGTACGTGCCGTCGGCGAGCACGACGGACGCGGCGCGCAACCGGTCGCAGGTCAGGCCGTAGCGGCGGCCGAGAATTCCGAGCCCGCCGCCGAGCGTGAGCCCCGCGATCCCGACGTCCGGTCCGCACCCGGCCGGCACGGTGACCCCCGCCGGGGCGAGTGCTTCGTACAGCACACCCAGCCTGGTGCCCGCGCCGACGGTGACCAGGCCACCTGCGTACGAGACAGCGTGCATGGGGCCCACGTCGACGACCACGTCGCCGGCGGTGGAGCGCTGCGCGAAACAGTGGCCCCCGCTGCGCGGCGCCAACGACAGCTCGTGCCGGCGCGCGAACGCGACGACCTGTGCGACGTCGGCCGCAGTGGCACACCTGGCCACCGCCTGCGGGTGTGGTTCGGTGAGGCCGGCGACGCCCGGACGGCGCAACCGTTCGTACGCCTGCGTGCCCGGAAGCGCGACGACGCCGTCGAGCCCGGCCTGCAACTGTTGCCAGTGTGTCGGCTCGTTCACCCGAACGACTGCGCCCGCGCGTGTTCCGGCTCGACCAGATAGACGACCCGGTCGGAGCGCAGCGGGTACGGTGCGCCGATGTACTTGTGGGAGATGCGGTCGATCACCTCGAACGCCTCGTCGCCGTCCAGCTGCCGCACGACCCGGCCGCGGAGGTGAGCCATGACGAATGGTTGTTCGTGGTCGGTGACGGAGATGGCGACCCGGGGATCGTGGGCCAGGTTGCGCGCCTTGCGGGACGTCGGTGAGGTGAGGAAGGCGACCAGGTCGCCTTCGACGCCTACCCAGACCGGCACGCTGTGCGGTGCGCCGTCGGGGAGCACGGTGGCGACGTGCGCGTAGTTGGCGCCGTCGAGCAGGATGCGTACGTCGGAATCCATGCCGGTCAGGCTAGGCGGGCACGGCGCTGCGCGCTTGTAAGGAACGGACATCCGTGCGGTGGCGCAGGATGGGGGCATACGAGGCCGCATGGTCGTGCCCGCACCCGCAGCTGCGCATCGTCTCGTCGAGGAACACCCGTGGGGTCACACCGGTCAGCCGCCGGCACTCGTGGCTCAGGTGGGCCTGGTCGGTGTAGCCGGCGTCGGCGGCCAGTACGGCCAAGCCGTTGGCCGCCGGCGTCCGGCCGCTGGCGAGCGCGTGCTGTGCGAGCGCGAGGAAGCCCTGGAAGCGCAGCATCCGATGGAGCTCCTTCGGCGCCATGCCCACCGCGTCGCGGCAGCGGCGCCGCAGCTGGCGGTCGGAGACGCCGAGGTCGGCGGCGAGCGAACGCACGTCGCAGCCGATCCAGGGCATCAGCCGGCGTACCGCCTCGGACACGAGCTCGTCGGTGCCACCGCCGTGCAGTCGGGTCTGCAGCACCCGCTCGACGAGCGCGGTGGCGTCGTCCGGTGACGGCGCGGCGGCCAGCTGTGCGCCGAGCCTTCGGCGAGGTCACCCCAGATCTCCCGCGCGTCAACCGCGTCGTCCGCCAGTGCTGCCGACGGCACGCCGAAGGCGGCCGCGGCCTCGGGCCTGAACCGCACGCCCACGAGTGTGGTTCCAGGGGCGAGGACGTACGTGCTGGCGCTGCTGACCGGGCCGACGAGGCGGGGCTCGCCACCCACCGGGCACTGCAGCTCCACGCAACCGTTGGGCAGGCTGCGGTTGGCGTAGGCCGGTGCCTGGGCGCCGACGCGCTGCACCCACACGGTCGTGATCAGGTGGCGCAACGGTGGCAGCGGACGCTGTTCGCGGTAGCTCTGGCCGGTGAGCTCGGCCGCATTGTCCATTTGTCGAAGGTACGCGGCCGTACCCCGTAGTCAAGCCCGTGACAGCAGCTCGTGGTGCAGGTCGAGCAGCACGGGGATGTCCTCGCGGTCCGCGCGTGCCATGCCGCACTCGGTGCAGACACCCCACGGCCGGTCGCCGAGGAGACCGTCGATGAGGCGGATCTGCTCGTCGGTGGTTCCCGCTGGCTGTCGGTCGGGGTGGTACGGCACGAGCGCGAAGTAGAGCTCGGTGTCGCTCGACGCGCGCAGCTCCCGCAGCGGTTCGAAGTACGCGGCTTCCCGTTGGTACTGCGGAACCGTGAAGGCGAACCATGCCACCGTTCGGTCGGCCCCGGCCGTGACCGCGTTGGCCACCCGCACCTGCATCTCCAACGACTCCGGCTCCTTGAAGTGCTCGTGCCGCAGGTCGCCGTAACACAGGTGCAGGCCGACCGGGACGTCGGCGGGCACCTGGTTCACGCATCGGACCAGGCGCTGCACGACGGCGTCGAACGGGTAGCGGTCGGCTCCCTCGAAGCCGCCGTCGAGGATGGCGAACTCGACGGCGACGTCCCACTGTACGGCGATGTCGTCGTGCGGTAGCACATCGAGCAGCTGGCGCAGGTCGTCGAACATGGCCCGCTCGTACGACGGCTCGAGTCGCTGTTGATCCTCCGGTACGACCCAGCTGGCGAGCGACGCGAGCGGTGTCGGATACTCCACCTGGAAGCGCATGTCGGGGCCGATGACACCGGTGTCTCTGAGGCGGCGGTACACCGAGTACGACTCGGTGTACGCATTGGCGTAGCCGACGTCGGGCCAGTCGATCGCGTCCGGGTCGCTGCCCTCGCTCAGCCGGACCTGGGGCGCTTCACCGTAACCTTCCAGCGGTCTGCCGGTACCGGCCTGTTCCAGCCCGGGGGTCTCCCAGAACCTTGCGAGCTGGAATGCGATCCAGTGCTGCCGGTCACCGGTCTCGCCGTCGGGTACCCGCCGCACACCGGTAGGGACGCGCTCGGCGATCTCGCGCATCACGGTCTCGGCGTCGGCCAGGTTGACACTGCCGTTGAAATGGACGCTGGTCGGGGGCATGCGGCACCTCGTCACGTCGTCGTGTCGGGACGTTGGTGCCGAGCATGGTAATCGACCAGCGACAGGTGCGCAGCACGTCGAGCCCGCGACAGCGGGGCGGTTTGCATGCAATGCTTCGGGTGCCGAGGCCTGAGTGAGGAGTCGCCGATGACAGTAGCGGGCACCGAGAACGGGCGAGCGCTTCGCTCCCGGGAGTGGTTCGCCGGGTCCGATCTGAACGCGTTCGCGCACCGGTCGTGGATGAAGAACCAGGGCATCGCGGACCGGATGTTCGACGGACGGCCGGTGATCGGCATCTGCAACACGTACTCCGAGCTGACCCCGTGCAACGCGCACTTCAGGGAGCTCGCGGAGCAGGTCAAGCGCGGCGTGCTCGAAGCCGGGGGCTTCCCGGTCGAGTTCCCCGTCATGTCACTGGGTGAGACGGTGATGCGCCCGACGACCATGCTGTTCCGCAACCTGGTGAGCATGGACGTGGAGGAGTCGATCAGGGCGAACCCGATCGACGGCGTGGTGCTGCTCTGTGGCTGCGACAAGACCACACCGTCGCTGCTGATGGGTGCGGCCAGCTGCGACCTGCCGGCGGTCGTCGTCTCCGGTGGCCCGATGCTGTCCGGACGGTTCCAGGGCAGGCAGATCGGCTCGGGTACGAGCGTGTGGCAGATGAGCGAGGACGTCCGCGCCGGCCAGCTCAGCGAGTGCGACTTCCGCGCCGCCGAGGCGTGCATGTCGCGCTCCGCCGGGCACTGCAACACCATGGGCACCGCGTCGACCATGGCGTCCATGGTCGAGGCGCTCGGGCTCGGCATGCCGGGGAACGCGGCCATCCCCGCTGTCGACTCGCGCCGGCGGGTGCTGGCGAACGAGGCGGGCCTGCGGGTCGTGGAGATGGTCGCCGAGGATCTCAGGATGTCGCAGATCCTCACCCGGCAGGCGTTCGAGAACGCCATCAGGGTGAACGCGGCGATCGGCGGTTCGACGAACGCGGTGGTGCACCTGCTCGCGCTCGCCGGACGGGTGGAGGTGCCGCTCGAGCTGGACGACTTCGACCGGCTGGTGCGCGACATCCCGCTGCTCGTCGACCTGATGCCGTCAGGTCGGTTCCTGATGGAGGACTTCTACTACGCCGGCGGGCTGCCCGCCGTGCTCCGCGAGATGGGCGACGTGCTGCACCGCGACGCACTCACCGTCAACGGCAGGACGATCGGCGACAACAACGCGGATGCTCCGGTATGGGACGGCGAGGTGATCAGGCAACGCGACACCGCGGTGCAGCAGAGCGCGGGCATCGCCGTGCTGCGCGGCAACCTGGCCCCCGACGGCGCGGTGATCAAGCCGTCGGCGGCCAGTCCTGAGCTGTTGCAGCACCGCGGCCGCGCGCTCGTGTTCGCCGGTGTCGACGACTTCCGCGCACGCATCGACGACCCCGACCTGGACGTGGACGAGACCTGCGTGCTGGTGCTGACCGGCGTCGGCCCGAAGGGGTTCCCCGGCATGCCCGAGGTCGGCAACCTGCCGTTGCCGCGCAAGCTGCTGCAGCGCGGTGTCAGGGACATGGTACGGATCTCCGACGCGCGGATGAGCGGCACCGCGTACGGCGCGGTGGTGCTGCACGTCGCACCGGAGTCGGCCGCTGGTGGCCCACTGGCGCTGGTGCGCGACGGCGACATGGTCGAGCTGGACGTACCCGGGCGACGGCTGCAGCTCGACGTGCCGGACGAGGAGCTGCGGCGGCGCGGGGCCGAGCTGGTGCTGCCGCAGCCGACCGCGACCGGTGGCTACCAACGCCTCTACGTCGACCACGTGCTGCAGGCCAACGAGGGCGCGGACCTGGACTTCCTCGTCGGCCGCCGCGGCACTTTCGTGCACGGCCACAACCACTGACCGGGTAGACACCGATGACACAGCAGCGAGTCGCCGTGGTCACGGGCGCCGGTTCCGGCCTCGGCCGGGTGATCGGCCGCGCCCTGCTCGAGGACGGTTACCAGGTCGCGCTTGCCGGCCGGCGCGAGGACGCGCTCCGGGAGACCGCGGGCGACGCGGCGGCGGCGCTCGTCGTGCCCACCGACGTCGCCGTGCCGGAGTCGGTGGCTGCGCTCTTCGGGCTGGTTCGCACAGAGTGTGGACGCGTCGACCTACTGGTCAACAACGCGGGCATCCCAGGCGTCGGTGCCGTCGACGAGATCAGCGTCGACGACTGGCGCCGGGTGGTCGACACCAACCTCACCGGGTCGTTCCTGTGCGCGCGGTACGCGGTGGAGCTGATGAAGGCGCAACGGCCACGCGGCGGCCGGATCATCAACAACGGCTCGATCTCGGCGCACAGTCCGCGGCCAGGCAGCGTGGCGTACACCGCCACGAAGCACGCGATCACCGGCCTCACCAAGTCGATAGCGCTCGACGGCCGCGGGCACGACATCGTCTGCGGCCAGATCGACATCGGCAACGCGGCCACCGAGATGACCAGCAGGATGGCCGACGGCGTGCCACAACCCGACGGCCGGATCGCGGCGGAGCCGACGTTCGACGCCGCGCACGTGGCCAGCGCCGTGCGCTACATGGCGGAGCTGCCACTGGACACGAACGTCCAGTTCCTCACCATCATGGCGACCACGATGCCGTTCATCGGCCGCGGCTGACCTGCGGTCAGCCGTTGCGGTACACGCGGACGGCGTCGGCCAGCTCGTCCAGCTTCGCCAGCGTCTCGGCCTCGGGCAGCGTGTCCAGGCTGAGCGTCACGCGGTCGACGCCAGCCTCCGCCCACCCGGCGAGCTTCGCCGGGTCGGTCCCGGCGTTGAAGATGCTGACACCGACGTCGGTGCGGCCGCGGTCGGCCAGCCAGCTGCGCACCCGGTTGATCTCCTCCGGTGTCGCGACCGGGCGTGGCAGCCAGGCGTCGCCGTACTTGGCGAGCCGTTCGAGGGCCGCCTCGCTCTCGCCGCCGACGTAGATCGGCGGGTGCGGCCGCTGTACGGGCTTCGGCCGCAGGTACATCGGGTCGAAGTCCACGAACTTGCCGTGGAACTCGGCGGGCTCTTCGGTCCAGATGCTCTTCAACGCGGCGAGCTGCTCGTTCAGCAGGGCACCGCGGGTGCGCGGGTCGGTGCCGTGGTCGCTCATCTCCTCCCGGTTCCAGCCGACGCCCACGCCGAAGTGCATGCGCCCGTCGGACACCAGGTCCAAGGTCGCGACTTCCTTCGCCGTGTGGATCACGTCGCGCTGGATGACCAGGGCGATTCCCGTGCCGAGCAACAGGTTCTGCGTCACCGACGCGGCTGCGGCCAGCGCCACGAACGGGTCGAGGGTGCGGTAGTACTTCTCCGGCAGGTCGCCGCCGCTCGGCCACGGCGACTTGCGGCTGGCCGGGATGTGCGAGTGCTCCGCGATGAACAGCGAGTCGAAGCCGCGTTCCTCCAGCGCCCTGCCGAGTACGTCGGGACGGATGCCGTCGTCGGTGATGAACGTCGCTATGCCGAACTCCATACTGGCGGCCAACGTGATCGTCCTCCTCGCTATTCCGTTGCGCTACAGCGCGCGGCGTCGGGTCGGTATGCAAGCCGCGACGAGCATGCCCGCGACGCTTGCGCCGCACGCTAGCAACAACGCGATCCGGAACGCACCCAAGCTCGGGACGCTGATCGTGCCGGACTGCACCGTCAGGTGGGCGAGCACAGCGCCGATGACCGCGCTGCACGTCGACGTGCCGAGGGAGCGCATCAGCGTGTTCAGCCCGTTGGCCGCGGCGGTCTCCGTACGCGGCACCGCGGCGACGATCAGCGCCGGCATGGCGCCGTACGCGATGCCGACACCGACGCCGATCAGCGCGGACAGCAGCGACAGCTTCCACACCTCGTTCGAGCAGCAGCTGCCCGAACGCGTACGCGAAACCGAGGACGGCGAGGCCCACGAGCAGGGAGGTCTTCGGGCCACGCGCGCTCGTCAGCCGGGCACCGACAGGGGAGACGAGCATCATCAGCACACCGGTCGGGGCGACGCACAGGCCCGCGGTGAGCATCGACGCGCCGAGCCCGTAGCCGGTTGTGGTCGGCAGCTGCAGGAGCTGCGCGGGAACCAGCTGCATCGCGTAGAACGCGAAGCCCACGAGGATCGACGCGATGTTCGTGACCAGCACCTGCCGACGGGCGCTGACGCGCAGGTCGACCAGTGGGTCGTCGATGCGCAGCTGGAGCACGCCCCAGAGCGTGAAGATGACGGCGGCGGCGACGAACAGGCCGATCGTGCGCGCGCTCGCCCAGCCCCAGTCGCCGCCCTTGGAGATGGCGAGCAGCAGGCAGATCAGGCCGGCGCTGAGCCCGATCGCGCCGACGACGTCGAACCGACCGTGAGCGGCCGCTGGCGACGGGGGGACGACCAGCAGCAGGAGCACGAACACCACGGCGGTGAGCACTGCGGCGCCGTAGAACAGGACGTGCCAGTTGGCGCGCTCGGCCACCAGTGCGGCGATCGGCAGGCCGAGTGCGCCGCCGATGCCCAGCGACGAGCTCATGAACCCCATCGCCCCGCTCAGCCGCTGCGGCGCAACGGTGTCGCGCATGATGCTGATGCCGAGCGGGATCGCGCCCATCGCGCAGCCCTGCAACGCCCGGCCGACGACCATCGGCGTGAGCGAGCTGCTCACCGCGCACACCAGCGAGCCGGCGATCATCAGCCCCAACGCGACCAGCATCAGCCTGCGCTTGCCGAACATGTCGCCCAGCCGGCCGAGCACCGGGGTGGCGACCGCGCCGGCGAGCAGCGTTGCGGTGAGCACCCAGGTGGCGTTCGTGCTCGACGTGGCGAGCAGCGTCGGGAGGCTGCCGATCAGCGGCACGAGCATGGTCTGCGAGACGGCCACCACCACGCCAGCACAGGCGAGCACGGGTACGACCGCACGTCGCTGTGGGGCAGCAGTAGGGGAGGGAGGGGTTGCTCGGCGGGTGAGGGCAGGCTGCGGCAAGCGACGGCTTTCTTCAGTTGAGCGTACGTGCTCGAGGCGGCACAGCTGTGTGCACTACACAGCATGTGTATCATGCACATCTCGTTTCGCGCAGGTCCGTCCGTTTCCTGAGACGTACGCGGGCGCGGGCGTTGGCGGAGAATCTCACCGGGTGGAGCCAGCGGCATGTGGGAACGGCTCGAGCGGGAGCTCATGCTGGTCGGACGGCGACAGCTGCACGTCCGGGCGGCGACCGGGGAGCGCCTGGAACAGTCCGCGTACGTCCTGCTCCGGCGGCTCGCTGACGAGGGCCCGATGACGATCAGGCAGCTGACCGAGGCGTTCTGTCTCGACACCTCCACGGTGAACAGGCAGACCGGCGCGCTGCTGCGGTGCGGCTACATCGAACGCATCCCCGACGACGAGGGCGGGTTGGCGAGGAAGCTGCGGATCACCGCGGCCGGCACCCGTCGCGTGCTCGCCGACCAGAGGCACTACCAGCAGTGGGTGGCGGACGAGCTGTCCGGCTGGTCGCACGACGACGTGGCTGCGCTGACCGGGCTGCTCGCGCGGTTCAACGGCACCGTCGAGGCCGCGCGGGGGCGGCCCTGGCCGCGGCCGGACTGAGCCGTGTGCGGGCGGTAACGCGGGGTCGAAAAATGGCCAGCACCCGCCGCCGGCACCGCCGTACGGTGACGGCGTGCCAACTGAAACCACACCGTTGACCGAGACCACGGGCGCGCGTCGCGAGGTGGTGTTGCCGCTTCTCGCGGTGGCCGTGACCGTGGCGCTGTGGGCGTCGGCGTTCGTCGGCATCAGGGCGGCCGGTGCCGCCTTCTCGCCGGGCGCGCTCGCGTTGCGCGCTCGCGTTGGGACGGCTGGCGGTCGCCAGCGTGCTGCTAGGTGGCCTGGTGCTGCTGCGCCGCGAGCCGCTACCCGGCCGGCGTGACCTGGTGCGGGTGGCGCTCGTCGGGGTGTTGTGGTTCGGCGCGTACAACGTGTCGCTCAACGCGGCCGAGCTGCGGGTGGACGCGGGCACCGCCGCGATGCTCGTCAACGTCGGGCCGATCCTGGTGGCCGTGCTGGCCGGCGTCGTGTTGCGGGAGGGCTTCCCGCCCGGCCTGTTGGCGGGGTGCGCGGTCGCGTTCGGCGGCGCGGTGGTGATCGGGTACGCGACCGCGGGCAGCGGGGGCTCCGACACCTGGGGCGTCGTGCTCTGCGTCGTGGCGGCCGTCTGCTACGCCGTGTCGGTGGTGGCGCAGAAACCGGCCCTCGGGCGGGTCTCTGCGCTGCAGGCGACCTGGCTGGCGTGCACCGTCGGCGCGCTCGTCTGCCTGCCGTTCGCGCCGCAACTGGTGCGGGAGCTCGCCGCGGCCCCGGCCACGGCGACCGGCTGGGTGGCGTACCTGGGCGCGTTCCCGACGGCCGTCGCCTTCACCACGTGGGCGTACGCGCTCGCCCGGACGAGCGCCGGCAAGCAGGGCGCCACCACGTACCTGGTGCCCGCGGTGACCGTGGTGCTCGGCTGGGCGATGCTCGGTGAGGTGCCGCCGGCGCTGGCCCTCGCCGGCGGCGCGATCTGCCTGGCCGGCGTCGCCCTGACCAGGAGACGCGGCCGCGGCCCCCGCCCGCCGGCGGGGGCCCGCGCCCGTACCACTGTCCGGCGTTAGGTCGACCTGGCGGCACAGGAGGCGATGCCTAGCCAGGTGTGCCGGTTGCCGGCCCAGCACCAGCCGAGTTTCGGGGCTCGGTTGCTGATCCAGAGCGCCGGCACCCGACGGTCGCCGCTACGGCTGCCGGCGAGCATGTAGCAGCTGTTCTTCTCCAGCGAGTCCGGGTGGTGGGTGAGGAACGCGATCCCCTCGGCGACGGTGATCGGCGTCCGTCCCTGGCCGGTGATCGTGGGCATGGCGTCATCGGGGGAGACGTTGAGCGTCTCCTTGCCGCGGTCCACGTCGAAGGCCAGGTAGGCCGGCCGGTCGGGGGCGTCGAGGCCGTCGATGGCCGTGAACCGCGCGATGTCCGCCGGGTCGAAGTCGGCGAAGCCCGTCCTGCTGCCCAGTGCCGTCACCGCCATTGCGTCGTGCGCCGGCACCAGCGACTGCCGGACCACGAGGACGAACGGCACCCGCGCCCGGGTCGGCGCGGCGAGGTCGGCGGAGCGTTGCACCGCCTCGGCCCGCAGTGGGTCGACCAGGTCGCGGAAGGCGTCCTCGGTCATCCCCGCAAGGGCCGGGTACCCGTGGTCGAGCAGTACGCGCACCTGGCGATCGAACTCGGTTGCTGCGTCGGCATGGTCCATGCGTCACCCTTCCGGTAGCCCCAACAACGCCGTACAACGTACGGAGTACGTTGGTTGTTCCCGCCGGGCAACCATCGGCCGGTCACTCTGCGTGTCAGGGGGTGAGCAACCAAGGGGGTACGCATGCGCGGGCGACCGCTCGTCCTGCTGGCCGGCGTCCTGGCCGTGGTCGGGGTGGCCGCGGCCTGTGGTGCCGACGGCGGCCGGCCGGCGGGTGCGACCAAGTCGCCGACCACGGCACAGCAGTCGTCGTCGACCAACCGGCCGGAAGGTGACGAGTCCGAGCCGAGCCGGTCGGTGCCGGGACGGGTCGCGACCCGGTGCGACGTCTCGCACCTGCGACCGCATATCACGATGCGAGACAGCGGTGCCGGGCAGCGGCACGCGTGGTTGGTGCTCAGCAACACGTCGAAGACCACGTGCACGGTCTACGGCTACGGCGGGATGCAGCTCTACGACGAGCAGCGCGGCGAGGTGCCGACGAGGATGGTCAGGGACCGCAGCGCGACACCGAAGACGCTCGCCGTCGCGCCCGGCAGGTCGGTGCGTTCGGCGTTGACGTGGTCGACCGTCGCCGGCGAAGGCGACGAGACCAGCGGACCCTGTCAACGGGTCGCCGAGGTGGCCAAGGTGACGCCGCCGGACGAGACGCACACCAGGGGGGTGCGGTGGTCGTTCGGACCGGTCTGCGACAGGGGAAAGATCGTGCAGCAGCCGTATCGGGGAAAGGAGCTCGGACCTGGGCAATAGGGCGGTAACCATGGCAGTTGTCGTACGCCGGGTATTGATGCGGGCCCTCAGAGCTACGCACTGGTAATGTGCGGCTACGCACTGCGGCGGAAGGTGTTTCTCGGGGGACTTGACCAGAGCACGCCGTTTCCGTTGACTAGCCCCGTCCACGGCAGGGGGAGCAGTTGCGCCGTGGTCGGGGGTGGAAGAGGAGCATGGTTTGACGCCCGCTTGGGAACCGAGCCGGCGGGCAGTAATCAGGGGGGCGACAGCCGGGCTTCTCGGGCTGGCGGCCACTCCACTGTTTACTGCCTGCGGTACCGAACCGCCGATGGTCAGAGGCGAGCCGACGGGGCCACCCCGACGTGGCGGCGTGCTGCGTGTCGGCACCGCCGGCGGTGGCGCCGGTGACAGCCTCGACGTCCACAATCCGGTCACCAAGCCGGACATCAGTCGAGGGCTGAACCTCTACGAGCCGCTGCTCTACCGCACCCGCGACTACTCGCTCGAACCGGCGGTCGCCGAGTCGGTCGAACCGGAGAAGGGCGGTCTCGCCTGGGTGGTGCGGCTGCGCGACGGCATCCTGTTCCACGACGGCAGCCCGGTGCGGCCCGAGGACATCATCGCCACGTACCGCAGGGTCACCGACCCGAAGAAGCCGATGGCGGCGGCGAACCTGCTGAGCTCACTGGACCGCGACGGCTTCCAGGTGATCGACAAGCGGACGCTGCGGATCCGCCTGACCCAGCCGGACGTGACGTTCGGCGACGTGGTCGCGGACTACCGCATCGGCATCGTCCCCGAGGGGTACGACCCGAAGAAGCCGATCGGCACCGGACCGTTCAAGTTCTCCAGCTTCGAGCCGGGCGTGGAGAGCGTGTTCGCACGGTTCGGCGACTACTGGCGCGACGGGCAGCCGTACGTCGACGAGCTGCGGATCATCAACTTCACCGACGACACGGCACGCACCAACGCGTTGCTCGCGGGTCAGGTCGAGGCGATCGAGTCACTGCCGTACGCGGAGGTGCGGGTGATCGAGGCCGACCCGACGATGCGCGTGCTGAAGTCCAAGTCGGGTAACTGGAACCCGTTCACCATGCGGGTCGACGTCGAGCCGTTCAGCGACCCGCGGGTGCGCGAGGCGATCCGGCTGTGTGCCGACCGCGAGGAGATGGTCAACCAGGTCCTCTCCGGCTACGGCCGCGTCGCCAACGACATGTACTCGCCGTACGACGACTGCTTCGCCAAGGACCTACCGCAACGTGAGTACGACCCGGACAAGGCGCGCTCGCTGTTAAAGGCCGCCGGCCACGAGAACCTGAACGTCGAGCTGGTGACGTCGCCGGTGGCGCAGGGCATCGTCGAGGCGGCGCAGGTGCTGCAGCAGCAGGCCCGCAAGGCGGGCGTGAACATGAGCCTGAAGCGGGTCGACACCGGGGTGTTCTACGGCGACGACTACCTCAAGTGGGACTTCGCGCAGGACTTCTGGGGCACCTGGCCGTACCTCGTGCAGTCGGCACTCGGTTCGCAGCCGAAGTCGCCGTTCAACGAGTGCCACTGGGCGGACCCCAAGTACCTCGATCTCGTCAACACGGCGAAGAAGACGCTCGTCGACGACAAGCGGTGCCGGTTGCTGCACGACGCGCAGGAGATCGAGTACGAGCGCGGCGGTTACATCGTGTGGGGCTTCCTCGACCTTGTCGACGCGTACTCCAGGAAGATCGCCGGCTTCAAGTCGACGAACACCACCGGGTTCCCGCTCGATGCGTACCGGTTCCGTGACGTCTGGTTCGTGTGAGGCGGTGAACAAATGCTGAGACTCGTTGCCCGCCGCCTGATCGTCGGCGTGATCGTGCTTTTCGTCGTGTCACTGCTGGTGTTCGCCGCCAGCCTGTTGCTCCCCGGCGACGCCGCGCAGGCCATCCTCGGCCGTACGGCAACGCCGGAGCGGCTCGCCGCACTGCGGGAGCAGCTGCATCTCGACCAACCCGCGTACCAGCGCTACCTCACCTGGCTCGGTGACCTGTTCAGCGGCAGCCTCGGCAAGTCGCTGGCGAACGGGCAGCCGGTGGGCGAGCTCATCGCGGAACGCACTGCGAACTCCGTGGTGTTGTTGTTCTGGTCGGCGCTGATCGCCACCCCGCTGTCAATCGCGGCGGGCACCTGGAGCGCCCTGCGGCGCGGCCGGGCGGTCGACAACGTGCTGTCGACCGGCTCGCTGGTGATGGCCTCGCTGCCCGAGTTCGTCGTCGGGATCCTGCTGATCGTGCTGTTCTCCACGACGGTGCTGAACTGGTTCCCCGCCGTCGCGCTGCTCGACGACGGCAGGTCGATCTTCAGCCAGGGCTCGGTGCTGGTGCTGCCGGTGGCGACGCTGGTGCTCGCCGTCTCGCCGTACATCACCCGGATGATGCGGGCCACCATGCTGGAGGTGCTGGACAGCGAGTTCGTCCAGCAGGCCAGGCTGAAGGGGGTGCCGGAACGCACCGTGCTGCTGCGGCACGCGCTGCCGAACGCGATCGGGCCAGTCGCCCAGGTGATCGCACTGCAGCTGGCGTGGTTGGCCGGCGGTGTGGTGGTCGTGGAGTACCTGTTCAGGTTCCCCGGTATCGGGCAGGGGCTCGTCGACTCGGTGACCAACAGGGACCTGCCGGTGTTGCAGGCGCTGGTCATGCTGATCGCCTTCGTCTACGTACTGTTCAACCTGATCGCGGACATCGTGGGCATTCTCAGTAACCCGAAACTACGGACTGCCAAATGACGACACAGGTTCAGGCGGCGGACACCGCCGCAACGCCGGAGCAGCCGCGTAGCAAGGGATTGCTGCGGCAGTCGCTCGGCTACGGCCGCACCTGGGTGGGCATCGTGCTGACCGGGTTGATCGTGCTGCTGGCCATCGTCGGCCCGTTCCTCGCGCCGTACTCGCCGACCGAGTTCGTCGGCCAGCCGTTCTACGCGCACACCGCGGACGCGGTGCTCGGTACCGACAACCTCGGCCGCGACGTGCTGAGCAGGTTCCTCGCCGGTGGGCGCTCGGTGTTGCTGCTCGCGCTCCTGAGCACGGTGCTCGGCGTGGGCGTCGGCCTGCTGATGGCGTTGGTCGCCGGCTACACCTGGAGCTGGCTGGACGAGCTGCTGATGCGGTTCAGCGACGTCGTGCTGGCGTTCCCGCAGATCGTGCTCGCGCTGCTGTTCCTCAGCGTCTGGGGGCCGCAGCAGTGGGTGATCGTACTGACCGTAGGCCTCTCGCACGCGCCACGCACGGCGCGGATCATCCGCGCCGCCGTGCTCGGGGTGGCCGCGCGGGACTTCGTCCGGGCGGCCGAGGCGGTCGGCATCGGGCGGTGGCCGGTGCGCTTCACCGACCTGCTGCCGAACGTCACCGGCCCGCTGATGGTCGAGAGCGGGCTGCGGTTCACGTACTCGATCGGGCTGGTCGCCGGTCTCGGCTTCCTCGGTCTCGGCCTGCAGCCACCGGCCGCTGACTGGGGCCTGATGATCAACGAGAACCGCATCGGTCTCATCCTGCAGCCGTGGGCGGTGCTGCTACCGGTGGCGGCGATCGGTCTGCTCGCCGTGGGCACCAACCTGATCAGTGACGGCATCGCCCAGGCTTCCGCCGGTCTGGACCGGGAGGTCGAAGAATGAGCGAAGCTGCGGAACGCGTCGAGGAGACGGCGACCACTGGCGTCCAGGTGCGCGGCCTGCGGGTCGAGACGACGCAGGGCACGGCGATCGTCGAGGAGCTCGACCTGGACATCGCCCCGGGGAAGATCCTGGGGCTGGTCGGCGAGTCCGGCTCAGGCAAGACCACCGTCGGGCTGGCGATGCTCGGCCACGCGCGCCGGGGCATGAAGATCGCCGCCGGCAGCATCGTGCTCGATGGCACCGACCTGCTCGCGCTCTCGCTGCGGGAGCTGCGCGACGTGCGCGGCGTGCGGGTCAGCTACGTGCCGCAGGACCCTGGCGCCGCGCTCAACCCGGCCATGCGGATCGGCAAGCAGATCAGCGAGGCGCTGGCCGTCCACGGGTGGGACGGCGTCGACGAGCGGGTGCGCGAGGTGCTCGAAGAGGTCGACCTGCCGACCGACGACGAGTTCGTACGGCGGTGGCCGCACGAGCTGTCCGGCGGTCAGCAGCAGCGCATCGGCATCGCCATGGCCTTCGCCTGCCGGCCCGCGCTCGTGGTGCTCGACGAGCCGACGACCGGTCTGGACGTGACCACCCAGGGCCGGGTGCTCGACACGGTGCACGAGCTGGCGGAGCGGCACGGTTGCGCGGCGCTGTACATCAGCCACGACCTGGCCGTCGTCGCCGACGTGGCCGACGACGTCGCGGTGATGTACGCCGGCAGCATGGTCGAGAAGGCGACGACCGAGGACATCGTCAGGGATCCCGGCCACCCGTACACCGCGCGGCTGGTCGCGGCCGTCCCCGACCTGGAGGGCAAGCGCGAGCTGCGCGGCATCCCCGGCACCGCGCCGACGCCGGCCGGGCGGCCTTCCGGCTGCCGGTTCGCGCCGCGGTGCACCCTCGCCACCGCCGAGTGCGAGGCCGCGCTGCCGGAGATCGAGGAGTTCGAGAACGGCCACCTGGTGCGGTGCGTGCACACCGAGCAGGTGACCGCGGCGTTCACCCAGCGCGCGCAGGGCAGCTCGGCGGCGAAGTACTCGAAGGTGATGCTGCACGTCGTCGGGCTCGCCGCGAAGTACGGTGACAACCCGGTGCTGCACGACCTCGACCTCACCGTGACGGCAGGCTCGTGCATGGCCCTGCTCGGCGAGTCCGGGTCGGGCAAGACCACACTGGCCCAGACGGTGGCCGGCCTGCACGCCGACGCGTCCGGGGAGATCCTCCTGCACGGCGAGCAGTTGCCGTTCGGCGTCGCGAACCGGACCCGCGAGTCGTTGCGCTCGGTGGCGTACGTGTTCCAGAACCCGTACGCGTCGCTGAACCCGCGGCGTACGATCGGCAGCTCGATCGCCCGGCCGCTGCGGGTGCTCGCGGGCACCTCCAATGCGGACGCCATGACGGCGGCCCGCGACACGCTGGAACGGGTGGGGCTGTCCGCGTCGCTGGCCGAGCGGTACCCGGACCAGCTCTCCGGCGGCGAGCGTCAGCGTGCGGCCATCGCCCGCGCCCTGGTGACGGAGCCTGAGCTGTTGATCTGCGACGAGGTCACCAGCGCGCTCGACGTCTCGGTGCAGGCGACCGTGGTGGAGCTGCTCGCCGACCTCCGCGCGGAGATGGGGCTGACGCTGCTCTTCGTCACCCACGACATCGCGTTGGTACGCAACATCGCGCAGGAGGTCGCGGTGCTGCAGGAGGGCAGGATCGTTGAGCACGCGCCGGTCGAGCAGCTGTTCGCCACGCCCGCGCACGCCTACACCCAGGAGCTGCTGGACACGACACCCGCGCTCGTCGTGCGGTGACCGGCCCGGCGGTGTGGCGGTGACGTAGACCGCTACCCTCTCGCTGTTGGTGCGGTGACCGGCCCGGCGGTGTGGCGGTGACGTAGACCGCTACCCTCTCGCTGTTGGTGCGGTGACCGGCCCGGCGGTGTGGCGGTGACGTAGACCGCTACCCTCTCGCTGTTGGTGCGGTGACCGGCCC
>WHTA01000059.1 GCA_009379825.1 Streptosporangiales bacterium | reverse complement strand
GCACCCGAGCCCGCGGCTCCGCCCGCCCGAACCGGCCCGCGACCCGCTCATGCAAGGTATCCAGCTCATCTATCACCAGATCGGTAACCACCCGACCATGATCAACTACCTGTCAAGCAAGTGCCGTTGCAGTACTAGGCGTCCTCGTCCAGACCCTGCTCGATCGCGTACCTGGTGAGCTCCACCCGGTTGTGCAGCTGAAGCTTGCGCAACGTGTTCTGCACGTGGTTCTGCACGGTGCGGTGCGACACCACGAGCTGCTCGGCGATCTGCTTGTACGAGCGGCCCTTGGCGACGAGCCGCAGCACCTCGGTCTCGCGAGCGGTGAGCTCGGGCGTGACCGACTCGCCGGCCGTGGGCCCTGCGGACAACCGGCGGTACTCGCCGAGCACCAGCCCGGCGAGGCCTGGGGTGAAGACGGTGTCGCCCTCGGCGACGCGCGCGACAGCGTCCAGCAGCTCCTCCCTCGCCGCCGACTTGACCAGGTAGCCGGTCGCCCCGGCCTTTACGGCGGCAAGCACGTCCGCCTGCTCGCCGCTCGCGGACAGCACCAGCACCCGCACGCCCGCGTGTTCCCGCACGAGCTGGCCGGTGACCTCGACGCCGGAGACGCCGGGCAGCTGGAGGTCGACGACGGCGACGTCCGGACGTACCGCGCCCGCGATCCGCAGTGCACGCTCACCGTCGCCGGCGGTAGCGACGACCTCGAACCCGGCCTCGTCCAGGTCACGTGCGACCGCGTCGCACCACATCGGGTGGTCGTCGACCACCAAGACCTTCGTCCTCACGGTGGCAGCGTACGCGGAACGCGCAGCTCCCACTCGGTTCCGCCGCCGGCTCCCGTGTGCAGGGTCGCGGTGCCACCGAGCCCCTCGACCCGCCCCACGATCGAGTGCCGTACGCCCAGCCGCCCGTTCGCGGCCGCCTGGTCGAGCCTGCCTTCGGGGATGCCGGGACCGTCGTCGCGCACGCTGACGGTCACCGCGTCGACCTCGTCCTCGACCAACACGTACACCGGCGCGTCCGCGGCGTGCTCGCGCGCGTTGAGCACGGCCTCCCGTACGGCGGCGACGAGCTCGCTGGCCGCTGGCGCGGGCAGCTGCACCGCCGTGCCCGGCGTCGCCACCGACACCGAAGCACCGGCGAGCGGCTGCAGCAGCGCTGCCACGTCGCCCACCGTGTCCGGCTCGGCGGCCTGCTCCCTGATCAACGCCCGCAGGGCCGCCTCCTGCTCGCCGGCGAGGTCGGCGAGCTCCCTCGTGGGGCCGCCGATCTGGCTGCCTCTGCGCTGCACGTACGCCAGCACCTGGAGCACACCGTCGTGCACGGCACGGGCGATGCGCTCCCGCTCGGCGGTGGCCGCGGACAACGCGGTGGCGGCCGTACGTTCCGCGGCCGCCGACCGTACGAGCGCGGCGGAGTACCCCACCACGACGGCGGCGAGGCACAGCAGGAACGTGTTGCCCAGCGTCCGTTGGATGACCTCGGCGCGCACGGAGATGTCCACGACGCCGACCACGACGGCCACGATCAGCCCGCCCTGCCAGCCGCCGCGGATCGCACACGCGAGCACCGGCGCCGCGATCCAGTACGACGGCACGCTCGCCGCCTGCTCGGCCGCCGCCAGGTCGCCCTGCACGACCGGCGTCAGCAACAGGCCGCCGAGCGCGACCGCTACGTCGATGGCCAGCACCCAGCGGTACCGCCGTCGCGGCACCGCGTAGAACCAGGTCGCGATCGCGGACCATACGGCGATGGCGGCGAACACCAGCCAGCCGAGCAACGGCCTGGCGTACTCTCCCCACTGCACGACGTTGACCACGAACGCGTAGCCGACGAGCACCAGGCGCAGCACCGCAAGCACACGCCACAGCGACCCGGTGACGTCGCGGGTCGCAGCCGTGCGAGTCGTTGCGTTCTCGATGGCCCCACCATAGCGGCGGGACTAACGCGGCAGGCTGCGTCGTTACGCGTCTGGAGAACCGACGAGGAACGGAGCAGGCATGGCAGACTTCAACACCCAGGTCATCGAGGAGTTCCGCACGAACGGCGGCAAGGTCGGCGGGATGTTCGAGGGCGCACCCATATTGCTGCTCACCACGACGGGTGCCAAGTCCGGCAACACCGAGCACCGTCTCCCGGTAGTCGCCGCCGGCCATGGTGAGCATCGCCAGCGCCATCGGCAGCTCCTCGATCGAGTGCAGCCGGCTCGGCCGCCGCGCCCCCAGCCCCTGGTTGCGGTAGTCCTCGCCGACGGTGTCGTACGGCGCCATCGCCGCACGCAGCCGTGGCAACGCGTCCGACCAACGCTCCTCCGCGCGCGCCACGTCGAGCACCGCCTCGATGGCCGCCTTCGTACCGTCGTTGGCCACCTCGACGGCGACCTCCTGTACGCCGGCCACGGTGGCGCCGGGGGCCAGCGCCGCCGCCACCGTGCCGGCGAACACGCCTGCCGCCTCCCGGCCGTAGCTGGACTGGTGCGGACCGGCGAGCTCGATCGCCTCGGCGTACGCCCGTTCCGGGTCGGCGGCGTTCACCACCCCCACGGGCGCCATGTACATCGCCGCACCACAGTTGACGATGTTGCCGACCCCTGCCTCGCGCGGGTCGTTGTGCCCGTAGTGCAGGCGCAGCACGAGCCATTTCTCGGCGAGGAAGATCCGTTGCAGCGGCAGGGCTTCCGCCTCGAGCTCGGGTATCCACACCTTGTCGTCGACCAGCCGCGGCACAAGCTTCTCCGCGATGTCGTACGCGTCCAGGTGGTCGCGGCACTTACGGTAGACGCTGGCCAACGTCAGCATCATCAACGTGTCGTCGATGATATGCCCGTCGCCCTTGTGGTACGGCGCGATCGGCCTGGCGTCGCGCCAGTCCGTGTTGAATGGTGGCACGATCCCGGTGACCCAGCTGCCGTACCTCGCGATGATCTGCTGGGGTGTCCAGCCCTCTGTGGCATCGCCGAGCGCATCGCCGACTGCAGCGCCGGCGATGCACCCGACGGCCTTGTTCCGTAACTCGTCCCCACTCACCGGTTAGCGCGCTCCAGGATCCCGTTGCCGTCGTCGGCGAGCTTCTTCTTCAGCTCGGCGTCGCTGATCTTGTTGCCGAAGTACTGCTGGAAGGCGGGATCCGCGGCCTTGCTCTTCCACTCCTCGAAGCCGTTCACCCCGAGATACGGCGCCTTCTCCCGGATGCTTCCTGACTCGACCGCGACCTTCCAACCGTCCTTCTCCGTGTTGAACTCCGGTTCCTTCAACGACGACTCCCTGGTGGGGATCATCCAGTCGGTGTACGCGAGCTTGCCCATGTTCTCCGTGTTCAGCAGCCAGCTGAGGAACTGCATCGACTCCTCCGGATGCTCCGACTCGGCCGCGATCGACATGGTCTGCGGTGCACTGGCCTGGCCCTGCGTGTCACCTTCAAGCGGTGGCAGGACCTGCCAGTCGAATCCCTTGGGCGCGGAGTCCTTCAGCGAGCCGCGGAACCAGACGCCCTTGGAGATCATGGCGTACTTGCCGCCGTAGAAGCCCGGCAGGACGTCGTCCGCTCCCATGCTCGCCGACGTCTTCGGTGACGTCTTCTCGTTCCAGATCATGTCGTGGATCTGTTGCGGCACCTGCTGCTCGGCCGCGTCGTAGCGCACGGTGGGCTTGCCGCCACTGCGGTAGAAGTACTTGCCGTCGTAGTTCATCGAGTACGTGAGCATGGCGTTGGTCGCCTGCTCGAGCGACCATGCGACGCCGTATCGTTCAGGCGTGCCGTCGCCGTTCTTGTCCTCGGTGAGCTTCTTCGCGGCCGCGCGCATCTCCTCCCACGTCCACGGGTCCTCGGAGGTGGGCAGCTCGATACCGGCCTTGTCGAAGAGCTTCTTGTTCACCATGAACAGCTGCGTCTCCCACGAGAACGGGATGCCGTACGTGCCGCTCTTCTTGTCCTCCACCGACGCCCACGCCGACGGGATGATGTCGTCCTTCATCTCCTTCGGCAGCTGGTCGGAGAGGTCGAGCAGGAAGCCCGCGTCGGCGAACGTCTGCAGCCCTTGAGCCTCGTAGTAGAACATGTCGGGCGCGTCACCACCCTGGAACGAGGTGAGCAGGTAGTCGGGCGCCGCGTCCCAGTTCCCCTGCACCAGCTCCACCTGGATCTTCGGGTTCTCCTCGTTCCACTCGTTGATCAGCTGCTTGTACGCCTTCACGTTCGCCTTCTGGAAGGCGACGCTGTAGAACTTCAGGTTGACGACACCCGAATCACCTCCGGACCCACACGCGGTCGCGGTCAGCAGCACCGCGGTCACCGCAGCTATCGCTGCTCGCATCGACTTCCTCCTCTGCATCCGTCAACTCTTCACCGCACCGCTGAGCAACCCGGAAGTGAGCCGCCGCTGGATGAGCGCGAACAAGGCGAGACTCGGCAACGTGGCGAGGAAACAACTGGCGGCCAACGGCCCCCACTGGGCAGTGCCGTCCACGCCGGTGAACTTCGCCAACGTGATCGACAGCGTTGCTAGCTCCGGGTCCTTCAACACCGCGAGCGCGAAGAAGAACTCGTTCCACGCCTGGATGAACGCGAACATCACCGTCGCGATGAGGCCAGGGATGAGCAACGGCGCGACGACGTCCTTTATGATGCGCAGCCGGCTGGCACCGTCGACCGCCGCGGCCTCCTCGACCTCCACGGGGATCGCCTTGATATGCCCTTGGAGCAGCCACAGCGAGAACGGCAGGCTCCACACCACGTAGACGATGATCAGACCCAGGTGCGTGTTCGCCAGGTGGATGTAGCGCAGCAGCAGGAACAACGGCACCAGGATGAGGATCAGCGGGAACATCTGCGACAGCAGCACCCAACCGATGACCGCCTTGTTCAGCCGCGACCTGATCCGGGCGACCGCGTACGCAGCCGGCAGCGCGATCAGCACGCTCACCACCGCCGTGATGATCGAGATCTGCAGGCTGTTGAGCGCGCTGCGGGCGATGTTCTGCTGCTCGAACGCGCTGAGGTAGTTGCCCAACGTCGGGTCGTCGGGGAGCAGGCTGGGCACCAGCGCGGAGATCTCCGGCGCCGGCTTGAACGACGTCGACAGCATCCACACGAGCGGGAAGGCGAGGTAGACCATGTAGAGCGCGAGTGCGGCGTACATCAGCCCGCTCGCCCACCACGGCCGGCGCGCGTTCATACGGTGTCCTCCCGTTGCGCCCGCAGGTAGAAGAACAGCAGCACCGAGATGACCGCGACCATCGCGAGGCCGAGCATCGAGGCGTACCCGAAGTGTCCGAACGCGAACGCCTCCTCGTACGCGAACAGCAGCGGCAACCTGGTGGACGTGCCGGGGCCTCCCGCCGTGAGCACGTAGACCAGTCCGAACGAGTTGAAGTTCCAGATGAAGTTCAGCGTGACGATCACGACGGTGACGGGTTTGAGCAGCGGCAACCTGGTGGACGTGCCGGGGCCTCCCGCCGTGAGCACGTAGACCAGTCCGAACGAGTTGAAGTTCCAGATGAAGTTCAGCGTGACGATCACGACGGTGACGGGTTTGAGCAGCGGCAGCGTGACCGCGCGGAACCTGCGCCACACGCCCGCACCGTCGATGGCGGCGGCCTCGTGCATCTCCGCGGGAATGTTCTGCAGGCCCGCGAGCAACACGATGGTCGTCTGCGGCATGCCCGCCCAGATGCCGACGAGAATGACCGCGGGCAACGCCCACGCGAAGCTGCCCAGCCAGTCCACGCCGTTCGTGCTGAGCCCGATGGCCTTCAGCCCGTAGTTCAGGATGCCGGCGTCCGGATGGTAGACGAGCTTCCACGTCTGCGCGACGATCACCGGCGGCATCGCCCACGGCACCAGCGTCAGCGTCCGTACCAGCCACCGGCCACGGATGCGCTGGTTGAGTAGTGGCGCCAACCCGAGACCCAACAGGTACTGCCCCGCGGTAGTCGCGAACGCCCAGACCAACCCGATCCAGAACGACGCCCAGAACTGCGCGTCCGTGAACAACAGCACGACGTTCTCGACACCCGTAAACCGCGGCGCCTGCAACCCGAACCGCGCGTCGGTGAACGCGAGCCCAACCCCGACAAGCAGCGGGACGAGGGAGAACGCCACGACAAGGATAAGCGCAGGCACTATGAGCGTCAACGACTGCCTAGCCCCATGCCCCGGCTTGGCCTCGCCCCGCCCTACCCCCCTTCCCCGCCCTACCCTTACCCGCCGGAGACGGAGTAGGCGGCGGAAGCACGGTCGTCATCGCACCCCCACCCCTCGCCCCGCCTCCACTCCCGGCCGGGCCGACCCCGACGGTCCACCAGAGGTCGTCCTCGGCTGGGGTGACTCCGGTCCCCACTGGCCAGACTCCAGCGCCGTACGCGCACCCGGCGAAAGCACAGCCGTCATCGCGTCCCCGCCCGACGCGCCGACACCGGTCGCAGCTGCACTGACCCCCGCGCCTTGCGCACGCGACCCGACACACAGCGCAAACACGGCCCTCATCGCGTCCCCGTCCGTCTTGCCGACGCCGGTCGCGGTTGGGTCGACTCTCTCGCCACCAGCCGAGGGCCGACCGTGGTGCGGCGGCACGGTAGCTCGGGGTCCGCGAGGCGGTCGAGCAGCAGCCGTGCGGCGCGTTCGCCGCGTTCGGCCGAACGTAGCGAGACGCTGGACAGCGAGGGCGAGTAGAGCGCCGCCAGCTCGATGTCGTCCACCCCGACGACGGCGACGTCGTCCGGCACCGTGATGCCGGCGACCGCGGCGGCGCGCATCACACCGATGGCCAGCAGGTCGTTCGCGCATACCACGGCGTCCGGCCCCGCCGTCTCGAAAAGCTCCTTGCCGGCCCGCTGCCCCGCCTCGAAGGTGAAGTCGTCGGCCGCGACCAGGAGGTCGTCGGGCACGTCCAGGTCGTGCTTGGTCAGCGCGTGCTGGAAGCCGCGCGACCTCGCCGTCGCGGGCACCGCGCCCGCCGGACCGTTCACGAACGCGATCGACGTACGACCGGTTGTCACGAGGTGCTCGACCGCGATCCCGACACCCTTGGCCGAGTCGGTGCGCACGTTGTCGATATCCACCCCGCTGGGCAGCTTGCCCACGACCACCACAGGGAGCCGGCAGCGGCGCAGCTCGTCGACCAGCTCGTCGGTCGGTCGCAGCTGGGAGAGGATGAGACCGTCCGCATACCCGCGGGCGAGACTACGCAGCACGCCGCTCGCTCCATCGGGATCCGACCGTGTGGACGACACGACCAGCCGAAACCCGAGCGGCTGCACCACCGACTCGATCGCCCGCATCATCTCGACGTAGACCGGGTTGCCGATATCGTCCACTGCGAGGGCGAGCTGGTCGGTGCGTCGCATCTTCAGCGACCTGGCCGCCGCGTCCGGCGCGTAGCCGAGCGCCTCCACGGCCGCCTGCACGCGCGCCGTCATCTCCGGACTCGCCGGCAACCCGTTCAGCACGCGCGACACGGACGCGATCGAAACCCCGGCCCGCTCCGCCACGAGCGAGACCGTCGGCCGCCCAGACGCCACGTCCACTCCCTTGTAAACGTTGTTGTAAACGCTTACAGTTAATTAGACAGCGCACTCCACGCCCCCGTCAACCCCGCAATGCGGCGAGCGACAATTGACCTCCCAGCGCCCGGGGAGTTTGCCCGGCGTAACTTGCCCACGGACGTTGGTGGTGGTCCATGTCGGGCCGGTGGCTGGCCCACGGCTGGCAAGCTGCCACTACCGCTACCTGCGACCAGAGCCCGCCCCGGTGCGCCCTACCGGGGCCGTCGGGCACCGGGAGCTCGAGGGCGACAACGGCCACGCTGAGTGCCGCGCTGCTGTCGGACGCCTTGGTCGCGCCAAGCCGCGTCTCGCCCGCGGTCGACCGACCGACTCAGTGGTGCGGCTCCTGCCGGCCGTGTTCGCGACCGCACGCCGATGTCGGACCGCGGCGCCCTCCACACACCCGCCCTTCCCGGGGGGAGGGGGGACCTCTGCCCGACCCTTACGCGCGCCCGATGGCGGCCAGCATCACGTCCGCACTGACCGAGTTCTCCCGCTTCAGGCGGTGCTCTTTTCATAGGTGATGGGAAGTTCTCTGGTGCGAGGATCACCCAGGATCTCATCGACTCCGTTGAGCAATCTTGCTCCTATTCCGACCATTTCCTTTGGGATCCGGAAACTCGTCATGCCCTGGTCGTTTCCGATCATTGTGTTTGTCGAGGATCCTACCGGCGCGGGATAGCTCGTTCTTACCTTCGCCGGACTGGTGGTCCTTGCCGCTGGCCTTGAGCTGGGCGGTGGTCTTGCCCGAGCCGGTCCAGGGGTGGGTTGGGTTCGGGGGCGGGGCCAGGGGTCGTTGGGGCGGAAGAGGCGGCGGAAGAAGTTGCCGAGGCCGCCGCCGGTGGGTGGCGGGGCAGTCCGGGCCGCCGCCTAGGCCGCCGCCGTCTTTGGCTGGGGGCATCGGCGGGGCTAGCAGCGACTGGCCGGCTCGGTCGGCGAGGGGGCTGCCGGTGGTCGTGTCCTCGAGCAGGGCGGTCAGCCGGCGGGCGCAGGTGTCGTCGATGTCCGCGGCGTCGGCTAGCAAGCTGCCGAGCCTCGCCTGCAACGCGTCGCGGACCTCGTCGGCACCGTCGCCGGCGATGGTGCCGTCGTCCTCGATGCGTAGGCCGTGGTCGGTGGCTACGGTCTCCAGGTGCTGCAGCCGACGCTGTACGCCGGCCAGGCCGTCCGCCCAGGTGTGCACCGCAGCCGACGCGGTGCGCATGGTGGGCGGCAGCTCGCCGACCATGCGGTGCAGCTGCACCGCCTCCGGGACGGCGTGCTGCTGGCCGCCGTCGAGCCAGTCCCGGCCGCTGGCCAGCGGACCGAGCACCCGGACGCCGTAACCGTCGCGCACGCTGCCGATCTCGGCGCCGGCACGGTGCAGCTGCTCCCCCGCACCGGTGAGCGCCGTCGCGGCCAGCCGCGCAGCGTCGCCACGGTCACCGGCATTCGGCCACCCCACGGCGCACCGCCGGTGGGACGGCGAAGCCGTCCGCCTGCCGCCCGTCGGTACCCGCGTAGCTGCTGCGGTAGCCGTGAACGCCCCGGCGGACGCACCCATCCGACGCCGCAGTTAGGCCACGGCCGCACCCGCGGTGCCGGCGAACGCGGCCACCGCCCAGGCACCGGCGAGATCGCCGGCACCGGCCTCGTCGAGCGCCGCCACCGCCGCGGCCAACGTGCCTGGCACGGCGGACAGCTCGGCCGAGATGTCCTCGGTGTGCCGCCCCCAGGCGGCGACCACCGGCGGTCGCACCACCACCTGCCCGTCCATCACGTCCTCCACGGATCGGCCCTGCCGTCCCGTACGAGTCTGAAGGCGCGACACCCGCCGGTGAGCGCACCTGACGAATCTGTGGATAACCCCGGTGCCACACAGACCGTTGCCGCGGAAAGAGTTTCCCCACCAGGTAGATCGAGGCCATAGGCTGGGCCACCGGATGACACGTACCCGCACCGGCACTGGCCTCAGCGTCTGGCTGGACGACCGCAGCGACGAGGAGCTCGCTGGACTGCTCATCGCCAGGCCCGACCTGCTGCACCCGGTGCCGGCGGATCTCGGCCGGCTCGCGCAGGCCGCGCTGTCCAGGCCGTCCCTCCAGCTCGCCGTCGACCAGCTCGACACCCTCGCGCTGCAGGTACTCCGCACCCTCGCCAACAGCGACGAGACGATGACGTACGGCGAGCTCGCCGCCGAGCTCGCCGCGCCGACGGACGGGCGGCTGCGGGACACCGTCGAGCTGCTCCGCACCCGCGCGCTGTGTTTCGGCGGCGACGCGGCGCTCACCACGCCGCGGGAGCTGCGTAGGATGCCGATGCTCGCCGCCGAGTTCGGCCCGCCGATCGTGCAGGCGCTGGCCGACGTACCGGCGCATCGCCTGCACGGGTTGCTCGACGACATCGACGCACCGCACGCCGAGTCCGCCCAGGCGCTACGTGACCTCGCCAAGCACTTCGCGTCGCCGGCGAACGTACGCGCCCTGATCGACGCGGTCGGCGCGCCGGCGCGCGAGGCCCTGGAGAGGGTGGCAGCCAGCTACGGCCGGGGCCGGGTCACCAACGCGCAGCGCGCCACGCGGGTGGCCACCGCGACCTCACCGGTGGAGGAGCTGCTCGCCCGCGGGCTGCTCGTCGCGGCGGAGGAGGACGCGGTGGTGCTGCCGTTCGAGGTGGCGGTGGCATTGCCGCAGACCTACAGGGAGCCGCCGACGCTGCAGGCCACGGACAACCCGCCGTCGCTGGTCGAGCACACCGGCGGAATGCACGCGTACGCGTTCGTGCAGGCGGTCGAGGACCTGCTGGCTGCCTGGGCCGAGCAACCGCCGTCGCGGCTGCGTTCCGGCGGTCTCGGGGTACGGGAGCTGCGCCGCGCAGCCACCCTGCTGGACGTCTCCACCGACCATGCCGCGCTGGTGGTCGAGGTGGCACACGCCGCCAGGCTGCTCGACGCCACCTACCCGGACGAGGAGTGGCTGCCCACCACCGACTTCGACACCTGGTGCGGCGAGCCGGTCGCCGGCCGGTGGCTGACGCTCGCCACGGCCTGGCTGCGCAGCTCCCGCGCTCCCGGCCTCGTCGGCGGCAAGGACGAGCGGGACAAGACAATCAACGCGCTCGGCGGCGGGGTGCTGCACGGCAGCATCGCCCAGGTGCGGCGCGCCACCTTGGAGGTGCTGTCGACGGTGCCGCCCGGCCAGGCGCCCACCCACGACAGCGTTGTCGGCCGGGTGATCTGGAACCGGCCGCGGGTCGGCGGCCGGCACCGGCGCCAGCTGGTCGAGTGGACGTTGCTCGAGGGCGAGCTG
Organism: Streptosporangiales bacterium; assembly: GCA_009379825.1. Taxonomy (NCBI): domain Bacteria; kingdom Bacillati; phylum Actinomycetota; class Actinomycetes; order Streptosporangiales; species Streptosporangiales bacterium. Next base: position 25,925 of record WHTA01000059.1, on the reverse strand, counting down.
CTCGGCATCTGCGGCCACGGCGGGCTCACCTCGTTCGGCCGCGGGCTGCTGTCCGGCGACGGCAGCACGACCGCGCTGCTGACCGACGTGCTGCCGGCGATGGGCACCGAGGTGCTCGTGCAGCCCGACCTCACGGCCGTCGCACCCGGCCCGCTGCGCTCGGACGTGCGCACGGATATCGGCCTGCTCGCCGACGTGGAGTCCACCGGCGGCGCCACGGTGTACCGGTTCTCCCCCGAGTCCGTACGCCGCGCGTTCGACGCCGGACGTACGGCGGGCGAGGTGAAGTCGTGGCTCACGACGCACTCCCGCACCGAGGTGCCGCAACCGCTGCTCTACCTCGTCGACGACGTCGCGCGCCGGCACGGCCAGCTGCGCGCAGGCAGCGCGACCTCGTACATCAGGTCCGACGACACTGCGGTGCTCGCGGAGATCGCCGCGCACCGCAAGGCGGGTCACCTCGCGCTCCGGCACATCGCGCCCACCGTGCTGGTCAGCCAGCTCAGCCGGCGCGACCTGCTGGACGGGTTGCGCGAGCTCGGCTACGCGCCGGTCGCGGAGTCGGCCTCGGGCGACGTCGTGCTGCCCACCCCGCAGGCCAGGCGCGTCCAGGCGCGGGAGGCGCCGACGTGGCAGACGAGCCGCACCGAGAGCCCGAACACCCAGCTGGTGGAGCGTGCCGTGCAGATGCTGCGTGCCGGTGAGCGGATGGCCGGCGAGCGCCCGGTCGAACACCGGATGGCCGGCGACCGGTTGCCGCGCAACCCGCCGCGCGAGACGCTGGCCGCGTTGCACCAGGCGATCGCCGCGGACATCCTGCTGTGGATCGGCTACGCCAACGCCGAGGGCCGTGCGAGCCTACGACTGATCGAACCCGTCGCGGTGCTAGGCGGCCTGGTCGAGGCGTACGACCACCTGCGCGAGACCCGCCGTACGTTCGCCCTGCACCGCATCACCGGCTACGCGCCGGTCGACGAAACCCCGGCCTGACCACAGCTGCTGCCCGCATCGGGGACACTGGGAGGGCCCGTCAACGTAGCTCGGAGGCTTCAACCGTGAGCGATGGTCCACTGATCGTGCAGTCGGACAAGACGCTGCTGCTCGAGGTAGATCACGACCAGGCGGCCGACTGCCGCAAGGAGATCGCCCCGTTCGCGGAGCTCGAACGCGCCCCCGAGCACGTCCACACGTACCGGATCACCCCGCTCGGGCTCTGGAACGCGCGCGCCGCCGGTCACGACGCCGAGCAGGTCGTCGACACGCTGCTGCGCTACTCCCGCTACCCGGTGCCGCACGCGCTGCTCGTCGACGTCGCGGAGACGATGGCCAGGTACGGCCGGCTGCGGCTGGAGTCGCACCCCATGCACGGGCTGGTGCTGACCACCACCGACAGGCCCGTCCTCGAAGAGGTGCTGCGCAGCAAGAAGGTGCAGCCGATGGTCGGCGGGCGGGTCGGCGAGGACACGGTCGTCGTGCACCCCAGCCAGCGCGGGGTGCTCAAGCAGGCGCTGCTCAAGCTCGGCTGGCCGGCCGAGGACCTCGCCGGCTACGTCGACGGCGAGCACCACTCGATCGCCATGGCCGAGGACGGCTGGCAGCTGCGCTCGTACCAACACGACGCCGCCGAGGGCTTCTGGCACGGCGGTTCCGGCGTCGTCGTGCTCCCCTGCGGTGCGGGCAAGACGCTCGTCGGCATCGCCGCGATGGCGCGCGCCCAGGCCACCACGCTGATCCTCGTCACGAACACGGTCGCAGCGCACCAGTGGCGCACCGAGCTGCTCAACCGCACCTCGCTGACCGAGGAAGAGATCGGCGAGTACTCCGGCCAGCGCAAGGAGATCCGCCCGGTCACCATCGCCACGTACCAAGTCATGGTCACAAAGAAGAAGGGCGCGTTCAGCCACCTGGAGCTGTTCGAGGCGCGCGACTGGGGTCTGATCCTCTACGACGAGGTGCACCTGCTGCCCGCGCCGATCTTCCGGATGACCGCCGATCTGCAGGCGCGCCGCCGACTCGGTCTCACCGCCACCCTCGTCCGCGAGGACGGCCGCGAAGGTGACGTGTTCAGCCTGATCGGCCCCAAGCGCTACGACGCGCCATGGCGCGACATCGAGGCGCAGGGATGGATCGCACCTGCCGACTGCGTCGAGGTACGGGTGACGCTGACCGACGCCGAGCGGCTGGCGTACGCAACGGCGGAACCCGAGGACCGCTACAAGATCTGCGCCACCACCGACACGAAGTCGCGGGTGGCGGCGAACCTCGTGGAGCGCCACCGCGGCGAGCCGACGCTGGTGATCGGCCAGTACCTGGACCAGCTCGACAGCCTCGGCGCCATGCTCGACGCCCCGGTCATCAAGGGCGAGACGACCGTGCACGAGCGCGAGCGGCTGTTCCAGGCGTTCCGTACCGGGGAGATCGGGCTGCTTGTCGTCTCCAAGGTCGCGAACTTCTCCATCGACCTGCCGGAGGCCGCGGTCGCCATCCAGGTGTCCGGCACGTTCGGCTCCAGGCAGGAGGAGGCACAGCGGCTGGGCCGGGTACTGCGTCCCAAGTCCGACGGTCGCGGTGCCCGCTTCTACACGGTGACCGCGCGCGACACGCTCGACCAGGACTACGCGCAGCACCGGCAGCGCTTCCTCACCGAACAGGGGTACGCGTACCGGATCGTCGACGCCGACGCTGTGCTCGCCGACGAGGAGATCTAGCCACGCCGTTCACGGAGGAGGGATCGATGACGAGCAGCGACCTGTTGGTCGACGCCTACGGCCGGGTGAAGGAGGAGGTCGACGCCGTCGTCGCCGGCCTCACCGCGGACCAGCTCGCCCACCGGATCGACCCGGACGCGAACTCGATCGGCTGGTTGGCCTGGCACCTCACCCGGGTGCAGGACGACCACATCGCCGACGCCGCTGAGCTCGACCAGGTATGGCTGACCGACGGCTGGGCGGACCGGTTCGCCCTGCCGTTCGACCCGCACGCCACCGGCTACGGCCACAGCTCCGCGGAGGTGGCCGCGGTACGCGTACCGTCCGGTGACCTGCTCACCGGATACCACGACGCCGTGTACGAGCAGACGATCGCGTACGTGGAGAAGCTCACCGACGCGGACCTGTCCCGCATCGTGGATACCCGGTGGGACCCGCCGGTGTCGCTCGGGGTGCGGTTGGTCAGCGTCATCGGCGACGGGCTGGCGCACGCGGGCCAGGCGGCGTACGTGCGCGGCGTGCTCGAACGCACCGGCGTCCGCTGAGCGAGGATCTACTCGAGCAGCCGCAGCTCCGGTCGGTCGCCGCCGCACTGGACCAGCATGCGGGCGTCGGCGACGGTGAACCAGGTGATCTCGCAGCCGGCGTCCACGCTGGCGAGTCGCCGGAACGCGACGTCGTCCGGCTCGCTCCCTTCGCCGTCCTTCGCGATCTCCCGGTCGACGTGCACCTTCGAGCCCTCGCGGGAGTACCACCGGACGTCGTACTCGCTCGCGCTGAGAACTACGACGTGGTCGGGGCTCGCGCGTGGCCCTTCAGCTGAGTCCAGCACGCGTCCGGGGGCTGCGGTGCTGCGAACCTCGGCCGGCCGGCCGAACGGTTGCACGCGGATGCGCTCCCTGAGCTGGCCGCCGAGTAGGACGGTGACGTCGGCGGCGACAGCGTCGTAACCGCGCTGCCACTCCAGCCTCGCGCCCACCGAGGTCGCGTACATCGACGTGACCGTGGTGTTCGGTTCCTGGGCATCGGCGTCCTCCACCACCACCAGGCCACTGCCGATGGGGGCCACCTTCGTCACGGCGCATCCGGCAGCGCAGGGATGGGTGGCGGGGTGCGGTACGTCGAACGCCGCGAAGACCCGCTCGTGCAGCAGGTACCGCACGCGGGTGGGCCCGCACCCGTGCCCGCTGCGCAGTAGGAAGGCCTCGAAGCTGGTGGCCGTGCTCCACTGGTTGACCACGGACACGTAGTCGCAGGTGGGGCTCGGCGGCTTCTCCAGCCGTTCGAGGCCCCGGGTCCGCAGGTTGAGCAGGTACACCGCTCTCGGCTGCTCACCCTCGTCGCCCGACACCACGGACTCGTACTGGGCGAGCGCGACGAGCGAAGGGACGACCTGGATCGACGGGGTGTCCTCCTTCCCCGGCGGGCGGGTGGGCACGATCGACCACGACAGGTCGCCTTCGTCCCCGCTGGCTCCCACCACGGTGCGGGGCAGCGCGAGCTGGCCCGTGCGTTCGCCGGTCGCCACGTCGAGGAAGACGAGGACGTCGTCGACGGCGAACGCTACGACGCCCAACTCCGGCTCGACGACCGTCTGTCCGACCGCGCTGTCGTCGAGCAGGAAGTGCCACCGCTCCTTGCCGGTGTCCGCGTCCAGGGCGGACAGGCCGTACTTCCCGCCGTGCGCCCGCTTGGTCAGCACGAAGTCGCGGCCGGGAACCAGCACTGACGCCGGGATGTCCGCCAACCCTGGCGGCAGCGAACGGCTCCAACCCGCGTCCAGGTCCCCTTCCGGCGGCTCGACGTAGATGTCCTCGTGCTTGGCGCGCGGCCCGTCCGCAACGGTGTGGTCGATGGCGGGAGTCGGTTTCGCGGCGATCACCCGGTCGGCAACCGGCGCGGCCGCGACCACGCCGAGGCCGCCGATCAACGCCCCGGCGGCCGCCAGCGCGACGGCACGCTCACGACTCACCGCCCGGTTGCCGGGCAGGAACACCCCGAGCAGGCACACCACCAGGGCGGCGACGAGCAGCACCCCGGCGACGACGGGGCCGGGTGGCGTGGTCGCCACCGCGAGCAGCTGGTCACCCGCCTGCTCCGGCGCGGCGAGGACGCGTGCCTGGAAGAAGAGCGCTACGGCCAGTGGGATCGCCGCGTATGCCGGCAGCCACCGCGACGTGCGCGCCCGTGCCGACCAACCCGGCACCACCCAGACGACGGCCAACGCGGCGAGAACGAGCAGGGCGACCAGCCAGTCCAGGTCCACGGCGTCCCGGCGCGCGCCGAACAGCTGGAACAGGGCCGCGATCGCGAGCACGGCGAGCGCCGGGGCGTACGGGGGCGGAACCGCGTCCCCGCCACGGATATGCCCGTCCCGGTCGCTCGCCATGGCCAGACGATAGTCGCACCGGGACACCCGTGGGCCAAGGCGCGGTCGCGGAATCGCGCGTGGTCTGAGAGCGTAGACACGTGGCCACGCCAGAGCTACCCGCGACCGAACGCGCGCTGCACACGGCGCGCGCGGCCGTGCTGCGCGACCTGGAGGCGACCGGCCGCTGCGACCCGTCGACGGTGTCGCTCGTCGACCACGCGGTCGCCCACCGGCGGTGGTGGGTGGAGCAGTGGCCGGAAGGTGCGTCGTTCCTGACCGGGCTGATGGCCCAGGACGTCGCCGACGCGCTGCTCGAGACGGTCGGCAGGTGGCCGTGCTGCCTGGTGCACGACGAGGAACCCCTCGTCGTCGAACCGGCGCTCGGCGAAGACCCGCGCTGGGTATGCGGCCGCTGCGGGACGATCACCGCCGTCGGCGCACTCGCCGATCCCAGCTAACGGTCACCGGCGTGCGGTCGCCTGCATCCGGGACGGCGCCCGCTCACCCTGCAGCCACCCGGCCACGTCCTCGGCGTCGCGGAGCACCCGCAGCGCGTTGCGGCCGGCCAGCTTCGCCAGGTCGTCGTCGGACCAGCCACGGTCGGTCAGCTCGGCGAGCAGCGCGGGATAGCAGCCGACGTCGGTGAGCCCGTCCGGCAGACCGTCACAGCCGTCGTAGTCGCCGCCGAGGCCGATGTGGTCCACCCCGGCGACCTCGCGGGCGTGCTCGACGTGGTCGACGACCTGCGCCAGCGTCGCGCGCGGCTTCGGGTGCTCCTGCTCGTACTTCGCGTAGAACGCCCTCGTGGCCTTGTCGTGCAGCGCACGCGGCGCGGACAGGCCGGCCTTCCGCGCGGCCGTCTCCGCCTCCCGCTGGTAGTCCACCACCTGCTGCGACACGAACGACGGCACGAAGGTGACCATGCAGACCCCGCCGTTGCCAGGCAGCTGCTCGAGCACGTCGTCGGGGACGTTGCGCGGCACGTCGCACAGCGCACGGCAGGACGAGTGCGAGAACAGCACGGGCGCCGCCGTGGTGTCTAGCGCCGCCCGCATGGTCACCGGGGCGACGTGCGACAGGTCGACCAGCATGCCCAGCCGGTTCATCTCCCGCACCACCTCGCGGCCGAAGTCATCCAGCCCGCCGACCGTGGGCTCGTCGGTCGCGGAGTCCGCCCACGGCGTGTTGTGGTTGTGCGTCAGCGTCAGGTAGCGCGCGCCGAGCCGGTACATCATCCGCAGCGCACCCAGCGAGCAGGCGATCGAGTGGCCGCCCTCCATGCCCGCCAGCGACGCGATCCGGCCGGCGGCGAAGACCCGCTCCACGTCGTCGGCCGTGTACGCCACCTCGAACGTCTCCGGGTACCTGGCGAGCAGCTGGTACATCGCGTCGAGCTGTTCCAGGGTGCGCACGACGGCGGTGTTCGCCGGCAGGCTGGACGGCACGTACACCGACCAGAACTGCACCCCCAGCCCGCCGGCACGCAGCCGCTGGATGTCGGTGTGCAGCCGGGGCTGCGACTCGGCGATGTCCACGGCGTCGAAGTCGTAGTCGGCGAGCTCACGCATCGCGTAGAGCAGGTCGTTGTGGCCGTCCACGAGTGGGGTGGTGCGCAGCAGGTCGCGGGCACGGGCGAAGGGCTCGGACGTCATGGGGAGACCGTACCGGCCCGCGTTCGCCGACAGCGATCGATGGAACAACTCGCGCCGCAAATGCATTGAGTCTCGTGAACTCAATTTCAGTGAGCGCGAAGGATCGACATGACCGAGACCACACGGCTACCCGTACTGCCGTTGGACGACGAGGTCGTCCTGCCCGGCATGGTGGTGCCACTCGACCTCTCAGAGAGCGCCGTCCACGCAGCCATCGACGCAGCTCAGGCCGCCAACGCCAGCCGGGAACAGGCGCCGGGGATCCGTACGCCGAAGTCCGCCGAGGTGCTCCTCGTGCCCCGCTCTGACGGCAAGTACGGCTCGATCGGCACCCGTGCCGTCGTCGACCAGGTGGGCCGGCTACCGAACGGGCACCGCGGCGCCGTCGTCCGCGGCACCGCGAGGATGGCGATCGGCGCCGGCACGTCCGGGGGCGCCGCGCTCTGGGTGGAGGCGACCACCGTGGCCGAGACCGGCGCGGACGGCCCCCGCATCGACGAGCTGGCCACCGAGCTGCGCCACCTGCTGGTCGGCACGCTGCAGCAGCGCGGCGCCTGGCAGGTCGCCGAGGTGGTGGAGAGCCTGGAGGAGCCGGGACGCCTGGCCGACCAGGTCGGCTACGCGTCGTACCTCAGCACCACGCAGAAGCAGCAGCTGCTCGAGGAGCTGGACGTCGGGAGCCGGCTCGAGCTGGCGCTCGGCTGGGTGAAGGAGCACATCGCCGAGCAGGACGTCGCGGAGGACATCCGCAAGGAGGTGCAGGACGGCGTCGACAAGCAGCAGCGCGAGTTCCTGCTCCGCCGGCAGCTGGAGGCGGTGAAGAAGGAGCTGGCCGAGCTGGACGGCACCCCCGCCAACGAGGAGGAGGACTACCGCGCCAGGGTCGAGGCGGCCGACCTGCCCGACGAGGTACGCAAGGCCGCGCTGCGCGAGGTCGACAAGCTGGAGCGCTCGTCCGACGCGTCGCCGGAGAGCGGCTGGATCCGCACCTGGCTCGACACCGTGCTCGACATCCCGTGGCAGGTGCGTACGGAGGACGCGTACGACATCACCGGCGCACGCGGCGTGCTGGACGCCGACCACGCCGGCCTGGCCGACGTGAAGGACCGGATCATCGAGCACCTGGCCGTGCGCAAGCGCCGCGAGGAGCGGGGGCTAGGCGTCGTCGAGGGCCGCCGCAGCGGTGCCGTGCTCGCCCTGACCGGCCCGCCTGGCGTCGGCAAGACGTCGCTCGGCGAGTCGGTCGCGCGCGCCATGGGCCGCAAGTTCGTACGGGTCGCGCTCGGCGGCGTGCGCGACGAGGCGGAGATCCGCGGCCACCGGCGTACTTACGTCGGCGCGCTTCCCGGCCGGATCGTCCGGGCGATCAGGGAAGCCGGCTCGATGAACCCGGTGGTGCTGCTCGACGAGATCGACAAGGTCGGCGCCGACTACCGCGGCGACCCGACGGCGGCACTGCTCGAGGTGCTCGACCCGGCGCAGAACCATACGTTCCGCGACCACTACCTGGAGGTCGAGCTGGACCTGTCGGACGTGCTGTTCCTCGCCACGGCGAACGTGGTGGAGCAGATCCCGGCGCCGCTGCTCGACCGGATGGAGCTGGTGACGCTCGACGGCTACACCGAGGACGAGAAGGTCGTCATCGCCCGCGAGCACCTGCTGCCGCGGCAGCGGGACCGCGCCGGGCTGGACGACACCGACGTCACGTTAACCGACGCCGCGCTACGGCGGCTGGCGACCGAGTACACCAGGGAGGCCGGGGTGCGCGCGCTCGAGCGCAGCATCGCCAGGGCCCTGCGCAAGGTCACCGCGTCGGTGGCGCTCGACGGCACCACGCTGCCGGTCGACATCGACGCCGACGACCTGACCACGCACCTCGGCCGGCCGAAGCACCTGCCGGAGTCTGCGCAACGTACCGGAGTGCCGGGCGTGGCCACCGGTCTCGCGGTCACCGGCACCGGTGGTGACGTGCTGTTCGTCGAGGCGTCGCTGGCCGACCCCGAGACCGGCGACAGCGGGCTCACCCTGACCGGCCAGCTCGGCGACGTGATGAAGGAGTCCGCGCAGATCGCGCTCTCGTACCTGCGCTCGCACGGCGCGGAGCTGGAGCTGCCGGTCGGCGACCTGAAGGACCGCAGCGCGCACGTGCACGTGCCCGCGGGTGCGATCCCGAAGGACGGCCCGAGCAGCCGGTGTCACCATGACCACGGCGCTCGCGTCCCTGCTGTCCGGACGGCCGGCACGGGCGAACGTCGCGATGACCGGCGAGGTGTCGCTGACCGGCCGGGTGCTACCGATCGGCGGGGTGAAGCAGAAGCTGCTCGCCGCGCACCGGGCGGGCATCGACACCGTGCTGATCCCGGCACGCAACGAGCCCGACCTGGACGACGTACCCGAGGAGGTGCGCGACCAGCTCACCGTCCACCCGGTCAGCGACGTCCGTGAGGTGCTCGAGCTGGCCCTGGAACCGGCGCGCCAGCACGAGCAGCTCGCGGCCTGAACACCGGACCGGGGCACGCTACTCGTCCTCCTGGTCCTCGTCCCGGTCACGCTGGGTCTGGCGCTGCCGCTCGCGATAGCTGTAGGCGGCAGCGCGGATCGCGTGGTCGGAGTCGAGTGCCCCGCCGATGGTCAGGGTGGTGACGGTCGCGGCGTTGTAGAGACCGCTGAGACCGCGGTGAGTACGGCAAGGCGCAGCGGGCTGAGGCTCGTCGCCAGCATCCGTTCGCTGCTGTTGATCAGGAAGAACGCGCTGATCGCGAACGCTGCGATCAGCGCCGAGCTCAACCCGGTCGCCAGCCGCCACGGCCGGTTCGCCCGCACCATGCCGAACAACAGCCGCAGCCGGACGCCACCGATCGCGGGCAGTGAGATCAGCGCGACCCCGCGGTCGGCGTCTATGTCGGCGGCGACCGGACGGCCGCCGTCGACCAACGGCAGGTCGGTGATGCAGGCGACGACGTCCGCGCCCCACTGCCGACGGCGGGACGCGGCGTGGTCGAGCATGGTCGCCTGGCTGTCGGTACCCGCGGGAAGCCGTTCGTAGGCCACCGTCACGTCCGGTTGCTGCATGTCACCGAACGCCGCGGCGAGCCGCTCCGGCAGCGCGGACGCGAGGTATCTGCCGGCCTCGGCAGGCGCGAGGTCCGGGTCGGCGAGCAGGCCGACCCGGCCGTCGCTGTCGGCTGGTGTGTGCACGCCGACCAGGTACCCGGACCGCACCGCCAGAAACAGCGACCGCCGAGGAACGACTCCGGCGTGTTAAGCTACCGCGCCCTTTCACCCACTCTCTCGGCCCAGGAGACGGCCATGCCCTCGCCTGCCCATGCCCAGGAGGACGACTCACCGACGAGCAGCGCTATCTGAGCCGGGCCCGCGACCACCTGGCCCGGATGCGCGAGCACGTCCTGTCGCTGCACGCCGATGCCGGCGATCCTGTCTCACAGGCGTACCTCGACGCGGCCCTGTACTACCGCGCCGAGGCATTGAGGACGACCCCGACACCCCGCTGTTCTTCGGTCGCATCGACACCGACGACCCGCCCAGCCGGTACTACGTCGGCCGCCGGCACGTCACCGACGACCGCGGCGACCCGGTGGTCGTGGACTGGCGCGCCGACGTGTCGCTGGCGTTCTACCGCGCGACCGGCACCGAGCCGATGAACCTCGCGCTGCGGCGCAGGTTCGGGTTCGCCAAGGGGACGCTGACCGCACTCGAGGACGAGACCTTCGACGCCGCCGCCACGCACGGCCCGTCGGAGATCCTGCAGGAGGAGATCGAACGCCCGCGCGTCGGGCCGATGCGCGACATCGTCGCAACCATCCAGCCGGACCAGGACGTGATCGTCCGCGCCGACCTCGGTGCCACCATCTGCGTGCAGGGTGCACCGGGCACCGGGAAGACCGCTGTCGGGCTGCACCGGGCGGCGTACCTGCTGTACGCGTTCCGCGACCGGCTGAGCCGTTCCGGCGTGCTCGTCGTCGGCCCGAACCACGCGTTCCTCGGCTACATCAAGGGCGTGCTGCCCGCACTCGGCGAGCTGGACGTGCAGCAGCTGACCGTCGAGGAGCTGCTCGGCGCGGTGCGCATCCGCGGCGTGGACGACCCGGCGGTCGCACGGCTGAAGGGCGACGCCCGGCTGGCGGAGGTGATCCGTCGTGCGGTGCGCGCGTCCGTCCGCCGACCCACCGAAGGCTTCGTGCTCACCCGTGGGTCCAGGCGCTGGCGGGTGGCCGACTACGAGCTGGCCGACCTGGTCGAGGAGCTACAGACCAGGGACGTGCGGTACGAGGCGGCGCGCCAGATGCTCGCGCAACGCGTCGCGCACGTGGTGCTCACCCGGATGGAGCGCGCCGGCGAGTCACCCGACGACCGCATCCAGAACGCCGTCGCGCGCAGCAGACCCGTCCGTGATCTCGTCGACCAGCTGTGGCCGCGGATCAAGCCGGCGCAGGTCGTTTTCCGGCTGCTGAGCGACCCTGCGTTCCTCGCCGACTGCGCCGAAGGCCTGCTCGACGGCGACGAACAGCGACTGCTGCTGTGGAGCAGCCCGCCGCGCAGCGTGGGCACCGCGCGCTGGAGCCTGCCGGACGCGGCACTGGTGGACGAGGCGGCCGACCAGGTCGAGCGCACCGCGGGCCTCGGCCACGTCATCCTGGACGAGGCGCAGGACCTCTCCCCCATGCAGCTGCGTGCGATCGGCCGCCGCTGCAGCACCGGCTCTGCCACCGTGCTCGGCGACATCGCGCAGGGCAGCACACCGTGGGCGGCCTCGTCGTGGACGGATGCGCTGCGCCACCTGGGCAAGACGGACGCACACGTGGAGGAGCTGACCAAGGGCTACCGCGTGCCGCGGCAGATCATCGACTTCGCCACCCGGCTGCTGCCGCAGATCGCACCGACCCTCGCACCCGCGGAGTCGGCCCGCACCGCGGCCGGCGCGCTGCACGTCCGCACCGTCGACGCCGCCGCGGTGGACGACGCCGCGGTGGCCGCGTGCCTGGCGGCGCTGAGCGCCGAGGGCTCGGTCGGCCTGATCGCCGCGGACGACCGGGTGCGTGCGCTGGCCGCGGCGCTCGGTCGCGACGGCCAGTCGTACCGGCTGTTGGGCGCGGACGTCGAGGACGACACCGACGAGCGGCTGGCACTGGTGCCCGCCGCCGTCGCGAAGGGCCTGGAGTTCGACCGCGTGGTCGTGGTCGAACCGGCCGAGATCGTCGCCGCCGAGCCGCGCGGCCTGCACCGGCTGTACGTCGTACTGACCCGCGCGGTGTCCGGCCTCACGGTCGTGCACGCCACCGCGCTACCGGGCGCGCTCGCCGCCTGACCCGAGTCAGAAGTCGGCTGATCGATCATGTCGCGCACTCGAGATCACCGGTACGACGGCTACCCGACGAAGTCGGCGATGATCCGCGTGCACAGGTCGGGCTGCTGCAAGTTCCACAGGTGGCCGCCACCCTCCACGATCCGCAGCTCCGCGCCCGGGACCGCCGCCGACAGGGCCCGCACCGAGGCCAGGTTCGTGTCGTCCTCGCTGCCACAGCACACCAGCGTCCGCGCGGTGATCTCGCCCAGCCGCGGGGTGAGGTCGACGCGACCCAGCTCCCGCATCGCGTCCGACTGCGTCTCCCGGCCGGCGGCCAGCACGTCGGCCAGGTAGTTGTCCGCGTCGCGCCGGTCGGCCGGGCGCACGATCCGCAGCCCGGTGGCCGCGAGGTTCGCCGGCGGCAACACTGCCGTGATCGCCCGCTGGGCGAGCAGCAGCCGCTTCGACATCCGTGCCGGGGTGCCGGACAGCAGCAGCCCTTCCACCTTCGCCGGTTCGGCGAGCGCGGCCCGTACGGCGACCGTGCCGCCGAGCGACACCCCGACCAGGTACGCGGGCGCCTCGGCGAGCAGCTCACGCACCACGCCGACCGCTGTGTCGATGCGGAACGGTCCCGGCGCCTGGCCGTGCCCGGGCAGATCCGGTGCCACCAGCTCGTACCTGTCCGCCAGCGCCTCGAGCTGGGCGCGCCACATCCGCCGGCTCAGGCCCATCCCGTGGAGCAGCACGACTCTCGCGCTCATCGCCTCAGTTCGCCGTCTGCTCGGGGGCCTGGGGGTGGCGAAGCCCCGGATGCGCTGCGGGCAGCACCTTACGCAGCACCCACCAGCTCGCCGCGATGCACGCTACCTGCAGCGGCCAGCTCAGGGCGAGCCGCGCGATGCCCAGCGGCACGACCAGGCCGGCCAGCCAGAGCGGCCCGTACACGGCGACGCGCAGCACGTACTGCCCCACCCACAGCCAGCTCGCCCAGCTGTACGCCCGCAGCAGCGCGGGGTCGCGGCGCCAGCGGGTGCGCTGCCCGAGAACCCCACCGACGACCACCCCGAGCAGCGGCCAGCGGAACGCGATGCTCACCGACCACACCAGAGCGCTCGCGATGTTGGAGAGCAGCTGGATGAGGAAGAAGTCGGCGGCCCTGCCGGTGTAGAGCGCGACGAGCGCGGCGATCACGACGAGCGCGACGCTCAGCAACGCCGCACGCGGCTTCTTCCCGCGCAGCAGCCGGTACCCGCCGACGAGCACACCGACACCGATAGCAACGACCGCACCCCAGCCGATGGACCTTCCGGTCACCAGCCAGCCGACGACGAATGCCGCCGGCGGCAGGCTCGCGTCGAGCGCGCCACCGCGGCCGCCGAGCAGATCGGCGAGGGTCTCCTGCCGGGGCGGCGTCGGGTGCGGGTCTGACACCCCTTCAGCTTGCCTTGTCGACCGCACGACCGTGATGTGCACCCCGTCGTCATACGTCAGCGGCGGCGTAGGCCCGCAGCCACCAACCGCTGCACGAGCACCCTGGACCGCACCGGCACCGCGCCGGCCGCGATCACGTCGTCGCGCCGCTCGGCCGGCACGTCGTAGTGGTCGCGGTGGAACGCCCTGCTCGGCAGGCCGACGCGCGCCGCGAAGGCGTGCAGCTCGTCGTACGACTCGTCGCTGACCAGGTGGCACCAGAGTCTGCCGTGGCGGGGCCAGGCCGCGGGATCGACGAGCACGGTCACCCGGTCAGCCTAGGCGGCCCATCCATGAAACCGAGCCGGAGCACGACACGTCGGAGCACCCGACGCTACCCCGGAGGACCGATGAACACACCGCAGCAGACCCCAAGCTTCCGGCAGCAGCCGATGGCGCAGCCGCAGCAGACCCCAGGTTTCCCGCAACAGCCGATGGCGCAGCCGCAGCAGCCGTACGCCCGTCCGCAGCCGTACGCCGGTCCGCAGATGCAGCAGCCGCCGCAGGCGATCGGCCAGGCGCCGCCGGCCGCGCCGTACCAGGCGCCGCCGCCACCCGCCGCCTACGCGCCCGGCCAGTACCCGCAGCAGGCCGCGCCCGGCCAGCCCCAAGCCGCGCCGTACCAGGCGCCGCCGCCACCCGCCGGCTACGCGCCCGGCCAGTACCCGCAGCAGGCCGCGCCCGGCCAGCCCCAAGCCGCGCCGTTCCAGGCGCCGCCGCGGCAGACCCGCGGCAAGGGCATGATGATCTTCGGTGCCGTGCTCGGCGCGATCGGCGCCATCATCACCGTCGTCACGTTCCTGACCGCCGACCCAGGCGGCACGTTCGTCGTCGCGTTCGGCCCGATGATCGCCGGTATCGGCCTGTTCATCCGCGGCCTGATCACCTATCTCGCCAGTCGCGCCCGCTGACCCACCCGAGCCACCGCCCGCCGCCAACCACACCCGGCGGCGGGCGGCTCCATGTCTGCGTACCGATGGTCAACGGCCACCGGCGTACACCTGCACCGCAAGGACCCGGCGCGACCCTGGGGCTAGCTGTCGCCCTCGGCGATCGCTACGCGCAGATGCTGCAGCGACTCGCGCATCTGGGCGCTCCACCTGTCCAGTGCGGCGGTGTCGACCGGGAAGGCATGCGCGACCTGGCCGTCGTGTGGTCCAACACCCTGGCCACGCTCGTCCTGCGTCACAACTGCCGCCCTTCTCGGTCGCCGCTAGATGCCCGCTCCGACGACGCCCGCTGCGTACGAGTTCCGGACCGTACGGCACGTCTTCCGCGCTGTCGGATCCGTGTGCGAACATATGTTCGAATGAGGGCTCCGACGATCCTGCACGCCGATCTCGACGCGTTCTACGCCTCCGTCGAGCAGCGTGACGACCCCTCACTGCGCGGCAAGCCGGTGATCGTCGGCATGGGGGTGGTGCTGGCAGCGAGCTACGAGGCGAAGGCGTGCGGGGTCCGGACGGCGATGGGCGCCACCACCCGTGCGCGCCACCTATGCCCGCGCGCACGGGTGGTGGCGCCGCGGATGTCCGCGTACAGCGCGGCCAGCAAGGCCGTCTTCGAGGTGTTCAAGCAGACCACGCCACTGGTCGAGGGGCTGTCCATCGACGAGGCGTTCCTGGATGTCGGCGGCCTGCGCAAGCTCGTCGGCCCGGCGGCGGAGATCGCCAGCACGCTACGCCGCGAGGTCGCCACCCAGGTGGGGCTGCCGATCACCGTCGGGGTGGCCCGTACGAAGTTCCTTGCCAAGGTCGCGAGCGGGGTGGCGAAGCCGGACGGCCTGCTCGTGGTACCGCCAGACGGCGAGCTCGGGTTCCTGCACCCACTACCGATCGAGCGCCTCTGGGGCGTCGGCCCCACCACAGCGGAGAAGCTGCGCAAGCGCCGCGTCCACACCGTCGGGCAGGTCGCAGGACTGCCAGAGACCGAGCTCGTCGCACTGTTGGGCAAGGCCGCCGGGCGACACCTGCACGCACTGGCGCACAATCGCGACCCGCGCCCCATCGAGACCGGCCGCAGGCGGCGGTCGGTCGGCGCGCAGCGGGCGCTCGGCCGGCACCCACGCTCGGCCGACGAGCTCGCCAGCATCCTCGCCGGCCTGGTCGACCGCGTCAGCCGCCGGTTGCGCACCGGCGGCCGGGCGTGCCGTACCGTCGTCCTGCGGCTGCGCTTCGACGACTTCACCCGGGTGACCCGCTCACACACGCTGGCCCAGCCGACGACGCTGACCGAGCCGCTGTGCGCGACCGCGCACGGGCTGCTCGCCACGGCGATGCCAATGATCAGGGAGCACGGCATCACCATGATCGGCGTCAGCCTGGCCAACCTGGACGACGACTCGCTCCAGCTGCCACTGCCGTTCGACGCGGACGCCGAGGCGGCGCTCGACGGCGCCCTCGACGACGTCCGCAGCCGCTTCGGGCACGGCGCCGTCACCAGGGCGGCACTTCTCCGTCACGGCGACGGGATCGCGGTTCCCCTTGCTGCCGGACTGATGGTAGAATCGAACACATGTTCGACGCCGACCAGCGGTCCCTTCCCACCGGACGTCCCACCGCGGACTGGGATCACACCATCGACCCGCACCCGAGACCGTACCAACCCGGCTGGCGGCGCTCCTGGTTCCGTCGGCATCGCGCACAGGGCTCCGACGACGAGCGGCCCGGGCAGCCGCCGCTGTTCAGCTGACCCACCGACCACGTGCCCGCCCCCCGGGGCCCAGAGCCGGGGTCTGCTACCTCCGTCAGATCACGGTCCCAGGCACGTCAGGCACCCCCGGGCAGCCGCCGCTGTTCAGCTGACCCACCGACCACGTGCCCGCCCCCCGGGGCCCAGAGCCGGGATCTGCTACCTCCGTCAGATCGCGGTTCCGGGCACGTCGAGCGCCCTTGTTGGTCACTCGGGCGCGTAAACACGACGAAGGGCGGTCCCGTAGGGGACCGCCCTTCGCGTGCGAACTAGCTGACAGCCGGACTCAGAAGTCCATGCCGCCCATGCCGCCGTCGCCACCCGGAGCGGCCGGTGCGGCCTTCTCCGGCTTGTCGGCGACGACCGCCTCGGTGGTCAGGAACAGACCGGCGATGGAGCCGGCGTTCTGGATCGCCGAGCGGGTCACCTTGGCCGGCTCGATGATGCCTTCCTTGACCATGTCGACGTACCCACCGGTCGCCGCGTTCAGGCCCTGGCCCGCACCCAGCGAACGGATCTTCTCGACGACGACGCCGCCCTCGAGACCGGCGTTGTGCGCGATCTGCAGGGTCGGAGCCTTCAGTGCGGTCTTCACGATCAGCGCACCGGTGAGCTCGTCACCCTCCAGGTCGATCTTCTCGAACGCGGCCTCCGCAGCGAGCAGCGCGACGCCACCGCCAGGAAGCACACCCTCCTCGACGGCCGCCTTTGCGTTGCGAACGGCGTCCTCGATGCGGTGCTTGCGCTCCTTCAGCTCCACCTCGGTGGCGGCACCGACCTTGATCACCGCAACACCGCCGGCCAGCTTGGCCAGGCGCTCCTGCAGCTTCTCGCGGTCGTAGTCGGAGTCGCTGTTCTCGATCTCGGTGCGGATCTCGTTGACCCGGCCCTGGATCTGCTCGGCGTCGCCGGAGCCGTCGATGATCGTCGTCTCGTCCTTCGTGACGACCACCTTGCGCGCCTGACCGAGCAGCTCGATGTCGGCGTTCTCCAGCTTGAGACCGACGTCCTCGCTGATGACCTGGCCACCGGTGAGGATCGCCATGTCCTGCAGCATCGCCTTGCGACGGTCACCGAAGCCAGGCGCCTTCACGGCGACCGACTTGAAGGTGCCGCGGATCTTGTTGACGACCAGAGTCGCAAGACCCTCGCCCTCGACGTCCTCGGCGATGATCAGCAGCTGCTTGCCGCTCTGCATGACCTTCTCGAGCAGCGGGAGCATGTCCTTGACGGCCGAGATCTTACCCTGGTGGAGCAGGATGTACGGGTCCTCGAGGACGGCTTCCATCCGGTCGTTGTCGGTGACGAAGTAACCGGAGACGTAGCCCTTGTCGAAGCGCATACCCTCGGTGAGCTCGAGCTCGAGCCCGAAGGTGTTGCTCTCCTCGACGGTGATGACGCCTTCCTTGCCGACCTTGTCCATCGCCTCGGCGATGATCTCGCCCACGCTCGGGTCGGCCGCGGAGATCGACGCGGTGGACGCGATCTGCTCCTTGGTCTCGACGTCCTTGCTCTGCTTGGACAGCTCCTCGGCGACGCGCTCGACGGCGACCTCGATGCCCTTCTTCAGGGACATCGGGTTGGCGCCGGCGGCAACGTTGCGCAGACCCTCACGGACCAGCGCCTGCGCGAGGACGGTCGCCGTCGTCGTACCATCACCGGCGACGTCGTCGGTCTTCTTCGCGACCTCTTTGACGAGCTCCGCCCCGATCCTCTCCCACGGGTCCTCGAGCTCGATCTCCTTGGCAATGCTCACACCATCGTTGGTGATGGTGGGGGCACCCCACTTCTTGTCCAGAACGACGTTGCGGCCCTTGGGACCGAGCGTCACCTTGACGGCATCGGCAAGGGCGTTCATGCCGCGCTCGAGGCGCCGGCGGGCATCCTCGTTGAACGCGATCATCTTGGCCATACGGGTGGGTCCTCCCTGTTTCGGGTGGATTCTCACGCGCACGCCCGAAATCGAGCCGGCGCCCGCGACGGACGGCTCCTGCCGTACGGCTACCCTGCCGCCATACGACCCGAGCCTCACCGCCCGATCGGCGACGTGCTGTCACTCTCCCGTTGAGAGTGCTAGCTCCTTGTTTAGCACTCGCCCAGGGAGAGTGCAAGTCGTTCACGCGCACCCGGGTGTCCGGCCGCACAGGTCGGTAGGCTGGCCACCACCAAGATCCGCTGCCAGCCCGCTACCTCGAGGTCAGACGTGAACGAACCGACCGGCGCCAGGGCGCGCTGAGGAGCAGCGACGGTGGATCTGCAGAAGCGACAACGGCTCGGTTACCTGACCGCGGCCCTGGTCGTGCTGCTCGTCGCCTTCAGCGTGGCCGGCGGCTACATCGCGGGGTACTACAACGTCGCCGGCGCCAACCCGGTCACGCCGCCCCGCCCGCTGCCGAAGGACGTCTGCTCGGTGCTCTCCAAGTCCACCCAGCTGCGGCTGGTGCCGAGCGGCGTGGCTGTGCGGCCGCGCGTGACCCAGGACGGCACCACGAAGACGACCGCCAGCTGCGGGCTGGCCACCGGCACCCGCAACGCGATCACGTACAACGAGGGCCGGCTGTCGATCCAGGTGGACCGCTACGGCGGCGGGACCGCCAGCGACCGCACGAGGGCCGCGGAACAGGCCATGACGGAGATCCTCAACCGCGCAGACCCGGCCGGCGAGGCGGACAAGAAGCTCGGTGAGCTGTCCTGGGTGACCCTGGAGAAGGTAGGCGCGAACACCTGGCGGGCCCGCGTCTTCGCCCAGCAGGAGGACACCGTCGCCGGGATCGACTACACCACCTGGCTGGGCAACGGGCGCGACACCCGTAAGGCCGCGGTCGCCGTCACCAATGAGCTGCTCGCCGGGCTGACATGAGCGACCACTACCGGCTGGCGGACTCCGGGACCGACGACGAGGTCGCGGCGGGCCCGCCTGCCGTGCTGCGTAAGCCGTGGCGGGTGTTCCTCGCACTCGTCCCGCTCGTCGCCATCCTCGCCGCCGTCGCCGGCGCCATCGGGTACGGCTACGGCGAGTCGACGGGTACACGGCAGGTCAGGAAGCAGCTCGCGAGCACTGAGCCGGCCAACTCGGAGTCGCCGCGCGCCACCCCCGCGAAGCCGGTGCCGGAACCGTTCATCTCCTCGATGCCGCGACCGATGCGCACCGGTCTGCGGGCGGGGGCGACACCCCAGCAGGTCGTCGGGCCGGAGTTCGACGCCAGCCAGCCGACCAGGACGCTGAGCCCCAACGTGCCGTTCTCGTTCCGAGCGCCGAAAGGCAAGTGGACGCAGCGCACGCCACACCCGCTGCGCGACATCGCGTACGCAAGCGCCTTCTACCGGCCGTCCGGCGACGAGACCGCGAAGACCTCGCCGCTGTACGCCGCATTCGCGTGGCGGGCCTGCGGCAAGTGCTCGCTGTCCGACGTGCCGGAGTTCGACCAGCGGTTCCGCGAGTTCCACGGCACCCCGGACTTCGAGCTGGAGCAGAAGTCGGACCACACCGCGTACGACGAGGTCACCGACGGGGAGACCCACTACCTGGTCGTCCGGCACGTGTTCGAGAGCCCGGACGGCAACACGTACCTGATCGACTACCTCGTACGGGCGCCTGCGGCCGAGCGGGAGCAGGCCCAGCAGCTGGCCAACGAGATCCTCACCCAGTCGTCCTGAGCGGGCTCAGCCGCCGGCGACGGCCGGGATGATGGAGATCTGCGCACCCGCGGGGATCGAGGTCGCCAGTCCCTCGGCGAACCGCACGTCCTCGTCCCCGACGTACACGTTGACGAACCTGCGGACCTTGCCGTCGTCGTCGAGCACCCTGGCCTTCAGCCCGGGGTGGTCGGACTCGAGCTGGTCGAGCACGGCGGCGAGGGTGTCGCCGCTGCTCTCCACCTCGCTGGCCCCGCCGGTCAACGGACGCAGGATGGTCGGGATACGAACGGAAACGCTCACGCGCCCGCCTTTCTGGTCGAGTCGGCGCTCATCTGCTGAGGCCGAGTGCCGGTGATACCTCGTTGAATGCCGCGACGCTCGGGGCGATGGTCGCCGCGGGCTTCGCCACGTCGCTCACTGCGCCGAGTGTCTTCAGCCCGTCGCCGGAGATGATGGCCGCGGTCTCCGCCTCCGGGTCGATCTGGCCGGACTCGACGAGCTTCTTCAGCACCGCCACCGTCACGCCGCCCGCGGTTTCCGCGAAGATGCCCTCGGTACGTGCCAGCAGCTGGATCGCCTCGACGATCTCCTCGTCGGAGACGTGCGCGACCGCACCGCCGGTGCGGCGCGCGATGTCGAGCACGTACGGCCCGTCGGCCGGGTTGCCGATGGCCAGCGACTTCGCGATGGTGCTCGGCTTCACCGGCTGCACCACGTCGTGGCCGCCCTGGTACGCCTGCGCGACCGGCGAGCAGCCGGTGGCCTGCGCGCCGTACACCCGGTACGGCGTCTCGTCGACCAGGCCGAGCTTGGTCAGCTCGGTGAACGCCTTGTCGACCTTCGTCAGCTGCGAACCGGACGCCACCGGCACCACGATCTGCTGCGGCAGCCGCCAGCCCAGCTGCTCCGCGATCTCGTAACCGAGCGTCTTGGAGCCTTCGGCGTAGTACGGCCGGACGTTGACGTTCACGAACGCCCAGTCCTCGAACTCACCGGCCAGCTCTGACGCCAACCGGTTGACGTCGTCGTAGGTGCCCTCCACCGCGAGCAGCGCACCGCCGTACACGGCGGTGGTGGTGATCTTCTGCTCCTCCAGGTCGTGCGGGATCAGCACGACCGACTGGATGCCGCCCCGAGCGGACGCCGCGGCGACCGCGTTGGCGAGGTTGCCCGTCGACGGGCAGGCGAGCACCTTGAAGCCGAGCTCGCGGGCGGCGGCGAGCGCGACGGCGACCACGCGGTCCTTGAACGAGTGCGTCGGGTTGCCGGTGTCGTCCTTCAGCCACAGCTGCCTGATGCCCAGCGCGTTCGCCAGCCCGTCGGCGCGGACCAGCCGCGTACAACCGGGCTCGGTGTTCGGGGTGTCCGCTACGTGCTCGGGCACCGGCAGCAGTCCGCGGTAGCGCCAGATGTTCGGTGGCCCGGCGGCGATGGACTCACGGGTGATGTTGCCGAACTCGTAGGCGACCTCGAGCGGCCCGAAGCACAGCTCACACGCGTAGCGGGGACCGATGTCGTAGGTCTGGCCGCACTCCCTGCAACTGAGCCCCCGAGCGGGGCCGAACGTGCGTGCGGTTGGCTGAACAGTCAAAGCGAGGCCCTTCCTCATCTTTCCTGGCCACGTACTTCGCAGCTCAGGCCGGAGTTGGCACCTGTCCCGGTTGCCTCGCAGTCGCGAGCCATATGTGTACCGGGAGGGTTGCCGGGGCTTCAACGGGCCGGTCCCTCTGCCCCTCTGGATGAGTTATTCAGTTGTCGAGATCTCAGTGTAACTGTCCATGATCCGAGACAGCGACGGTACGTGACGCATCCCTCGGCCACGACCGCCTGCTGGCTGAAAGCATAGGAGGATGACCGAGCTGTTGGTGGCCTCGAACCGCGGCCCGCTGTCGTTCCGCGTCCACGACGGCCAACTCACCGCCCAACGCGGCGGCGGTGGCCTCGTCTCCGGGCTTGCGTCGGTCAGCGCGACGACGGACGTCCTCTGGGTATGCGCTGCGCTGTCGGACACCGACCGGCAGGCGGCGAGCCAGGCCCCTGGCGGTTACCTGGAGAAGGCCGGCTACGACACCGGCGGCGCGTCGGTGCGGATGCTCGACATCCCGCCGGACACCTTCGACCGCGCCTACAACGTGGTGGCGAACTCCGTGCTGTGGTTCGTCCACCACATGCTCTACGACACGCCACGCCGTCCCGAGTTCGACCGCGCCTTCCGCGGCGACTGGCAGGCGTACGTCGAGTACAACACCGCGTACGCCGACGCGCTCGCCGAGACCGCGGCGCCCGGCGCGAAGGTGCTCGTGCAGGACTACCACCTCGCGCTCGTGCCGCGGCTGCTGCGCGAGCGCCGCGCGGACCTGCGCATCGCCCACTTCACGCACACGCCGTGGGCGCCACCCGAGTACTTCCGGATGCTGCCCGACGACGTCGCGACCGAGCTGCTCACCGGGATACTCGGCGCCGACCACGCCGGGTTCCTCTCGCCGCGCTGGGCGAGCGCTTTCGTTGACTGCTGCGCCGACGTCCTCGGCGCAGCAGTCACCTCCGACACCGTCGGCCTCGCCGACCGCACCACCAGGTGCGGGGTGCACGCGCTCGGCGCCGACGGCGAGTTCCTTGCGGAGCGGGCGAACGCCGACGACGTCGAGACCAGGATGCAGGCCATCCGGGCCAAGGCCGGCGACCGCCAGCTGATCGTCCGGGTGGACCGCACGGAGCTCAGCAAGAACATCCTGCGCGGCCTCGCCGCGTACCGCGAGCTGCTGCGCGAACGGCCGCAGTGGCGCGGCAAGGTCGTGCACGTCGCGTTCGCGTACCCGAGCAGGTACGGCCTGCCCGAGTACCGCGACTACGCCGCGGCCGTCGAGGAGCTGGCCGCCGAGATCCAGGACGAGTTCGGCACCGACGACTGGCAACCGCTGCTGCTGCAGGTCGACGACGACTTCGCCAGGTCGCTTGCCGCGTACCGGCTCGCGGACGTGCTGCTGGTCAACCCGATCCGCGACGGCATGAACCTGGTCGCGAAGGAGGGGCCGGTGCTCGCCGACCACGGGGTGACCCTCGTGCTGTCGCGCGAGGCGGGTGCGTACGACGAGCTCGGCGACGACGCGATCGCCGTGAACCCGTACGACGTCAGCGGCACCGCGCAGGCGCTGCACGAGGCGCTGTCGATGCCCGCGGACGAACGCGCGAAGCGGTGCCGGCGGCTGGCCGAGGCAGCCACCGGGCTCCCGCCGGCACAGTGGTTCGCCGACCAGGTGGCCGCACTCGACTGACGCCGCCGATGAGTCCTGCCCGTCCGGTCGGTCCTACAGAGCAACGAGAGGACCGACCATGACCAACAACGACACACCCCACGCAACCCGGCCGGCGGCGTGCGAACCGACCCGCGAGGCGAAGATCACCAGGTCGCTGCTGGGCTACGGCGTGCTCGCCGGCCCCGTCTACCTGGTGGCTTATCTGGTCCAGGGGCTGGTACGTGACGGGTTCGACGTCACGGTGCACGCCGCGAGCCTGCTCACCGCCGGCCCGTACGGCTGGGTCCAGGTGGTGAACTTCGTACTCACAGGCGCAATGGTGGTCACGGCCGCGGTCGGCCTGAGGCGGGCGCTTGCTACCGGGCGCGGTCGCACCTGGGGCCCGCTGCTGCTCGGCGTATACGGCGCCAGCATGATCGGCGCGGGCATCTTCCGCGCGGACCCCGCATTCGGCTTCCCCGCCGGCACCCCGGACGGTCCCGGCGCCGTGAGCTGGCACGGCACGCTGCACTTCGTGCTCGGTGGCATCGGCTTCCTCGGCTTCATCGCAGCCTGCGTCGTCTTCGCCACGCGCTTCGCCGGGCGCGGCGAGCGCGGCTGGGCGGCCTTCTCCGCGGTCACCGGGTTCGTGTTCCTCGCCGCGTTCATCGGCATCGCCTCGGGGTCGGCTGGTCCCTTCACCACGTTGCCGTTCGTCGCCGCCGTGGTGCTGTCGTTCGGCTGGCTCGGCGCACTGTCCGCCCGCCTCTACCGCGAGCTCGGCTGACCCGGTCAGGCCAGCAGGGTGCGCAGGAACGTCACGAGCGCCTGCGGGCCGTCGAGCACCAGGTCGGCGCGGTCGGTCACCTCAGGCACCGGCTCGGGTCCACGGCACGCCACGGTGAGGCCGGGTACGCCGGTGTTGCGCAGCACCTCCACCACCTCGAAGGCCGGCAGGTCACCGAGGTCGTCGCCGGCGTACAACACCGACGCCGCGGGCAACGCAGCCGCGACGTCGCGTAGCGCGGTGCCCTTGTCGGACGCGCCGCTGCGCAGCTCGTGCACGAACCTGCCCGGCTGCACCATCAGGCCGGTGCGGGCGGCGAGCTCCTGCAGCGGCGCGGCCAGCCGTACGAACAGGCCGTGCGGCTCGGCGGCGGCGCGCACGTGTACGGCGACCGAGGTGCCCTTCTCCTCCACGAACACGCCGGTCGGCGAGCCGAGGTCACGTAACAGCTCGGGTAGCGCCGCCCGTGCCGCGGCGAGGCCGGCCGGTGCCGGCGCCTGCGTGTAAGTGTCCGTCGCGGCGTCCCACCGCTCGTCGCCGTAGTGCCCGAGCACGACGAGCCCGTCGGTGCCGGCGTGCGCGGCAAGGCCCGCGTACTCCACCAGCGTGCCTGCGGGCCGACCGGTGAGCACCGCGACGGTGCGGCACCGCCGGGCGAGCGCGGTGAGCGCGTCGACCGCGCCAGGCACCGGCCGTGCGGCTGTCGGGTCGCCGACGATCTCGGCCAGCGTGCCGTCGAAGTCCACCGCGACGAGCGCGCCGGCCGGGCCGGTCCGTACGGCCTGCAGGCCGGCTCGGCCCGCTGCACTACGCGGTGCGTACACCGGGTCACCCATCGCCGCTCACCTCTTCCGACTCTCAGCCAACTCTCAGCCCGAGGCCTCCAGTTGGACCCGATCCTCGCGTACCTTGAACCCATGGCACAGCAACGAAGCGGGCCGGCGGCGTACGCATTGCTGCTCGTCGTCCTGTGCGCCTGTTGCCTGTTCGTCAGCACGCCTGCAGAGTCCGACCAGCCGGCCGGCAAGCGCTCCTCGCTCGCCGCGGTGATCAAGGACTTCGGTACGGCCCCCGTCGTCACGAAGCGGCTCGGCAGCGACGGCCTGGATGCGGCCCTCGGGCCGGTCGGCGGCCTGGGGGTGGCTCTCCTCCTGGTACTGGCCGCCGCGTCGCCGGTCGTCGCGTCGTTCAGCCGGCGCCGGCTGCGCAGCCTCGCCAGCCGGGCTCCGCCGCACGCTCTGGCCGTCCACAGCTGACCAGCCGACCACGGCACGTCCTGACGGTTCAGCCGCGACGCGCCGTATCAACGGACCGGAGCGCAGATGAGCACTACCCAACGACCACTGCCGGGCACTGCCCGAAGCCGCGCGGAACGGCTGGCGGCGCTGCTGCCATCCCTGCGCGAACAGCTGGAGGCGCAGCACGCCTTCCGTAGCGAACAGCTCACCAAACTCGACGAGGAACGGGCGCGCCTGGAGTCCGCCGAGCGCCAACAGGTCGACGCCGCCCTCGCCGACGCCGCCCGATGGGCACTCGCAGAGATCGACGCGGCCCTGACCCGCCTGACCGAGGGAAGCTACGGCACCTGCGACCAGTGCGCCGGCGCCATCCCCCTGGAGCGCCTCGAGGTGCTCCCGCACACCCGGTACTGCCCAACCTGCCAACAACAACAACTCCTCCCCGAAACCTGACCGCCGTCGGCCACCATCGAGCCGATGGCCGAACGCGGCGACGGCCGGGAGGCGATGGTTGGGCGAGGTGCCGGGCGCGATGGCCGGGCGAGGCGCCGACCGCGAGAGCTCGCCACCGGGAGGACTGCCAGCCAGCCGGGGCTGCCGGCCCAGCCAGCTGCCGGCCCGCAGCGCTGCCAGCCGGCTCGACCTGCCGAACCGGCGGGCTAGCCGCAATACCGTTCAGTTAGATTTCTGGATGAGGTAGTCCGGTGGGTGCTGGGGTTGTGGCCAGGTGGCGTGGTGTGAGCGTTTGACGTGCCACTTGGGCATCTTGCGTTTGATGACTGTGGGGGCGGCGCGGCGGCGCCGGGCGGGGTTGAGTCGTTGCAG
>WHTA01000058.1 GCA_009379825.1 Streptosporangiales bacterium | reverse complement strand
GGCAGCGCAGCCACACCCTTGACTGATTTGCTCATAGCGCCTCAACCCCGCCGGTCTCGCTACCCGTTGCGGCATGCATCGACTGCAGCTGGCATGCCGACCTTCTCGGCAGCGCAGCCACACCCTTGACTGATTTAGCCATGTCGCGAATTCCCTACAGCTTGATCTCGATGTCGACGCCAGCCGGCAGGTCGAGCCGCATCAGCGAGTCGACCGTCTTCGGCGTGGGGTCGAGGATGTCGATGAGCCGCTTGTGCGTACGCAACTCGAAGTGCTCCCGCGAGTCCTTGTACTTGTGCGGCGAACGGATCACGCAGAACCTGTTCTTCTCCGTCGGCAACGGCACCGGCCCGGCGACGCGTGCGCCGGTGCGCGTCACAGTGTCGACGATCTTGCGCGCCGAGTTGTCGATGACCTCGTGGTCATAGGCCTTGAGCCGAATGCGGATCTTCTGTCCCGCCATGGTGGCCTCGGTTCCTCACTTCATCCGTGCCGCTTGCCGACAGTCTTGGTAGAGCTCTTATGACGCGGCACGGGGTCGGAAACCCCGGAGGGTTTCCGACCCACCGCCGTGCCTCGCGCGTTCGTCCTACTTGTGGATCTTGATGACCCGGCCGGCGCCCACGGTGCGGCCACCCTCGCGGATGGCGAACTGCAGGCCCTCCTCCATGGCGATCGGCTGAATCAGCTTCACCTGCATGGTGGTGTTGTCGCCGGGCATGACCATCTCGGTGCCCTCTTCGAGCTGGATCTCGCCGGTCACGTCCGTGGTCCGGAAGTAGAACTGGGGGCGGTAGTTGTTGAAGAACGGCGTGTGCCGCCCGCCCTCGTCCTTCGACAGGACGTAGACCTGACCCTCGAACTCCGTGTGCGGGGTGATCGAGCCCGGCTTGCTGACGACCATGCCGCGCTGGACCTCTTCGCGCTTGGTGCCGCGAAGAAGCAGACCGACGTTGTCGCCCGCGTGACCCTCGTCGAGGATCTTGCGGAACATCTCGACACCGGTGCAGGTGGTCTTGATCGGCTTCTCCCTGATACCGCTGAGCTCGATCTCCTCACCGGTGTTCACCTTGCCGCGCTCGATCCGGCCGGTGACCACGGTGCCGCGACCGGTGATGGTGAAGACGTCCTCCACCGGCATCAGCAGCGGCTTGTCGATGTCACGCTGCGGCTCGGGGATGTTCTCGTCGCACGCCGAGAGCAGCTCCATGATCGCGTTCGACCACTCTTCGTCCCCCTCGAGCGCCTTCAGCGCCGAGACCCGCACGACCGGCAGGTCGTCGCCGGGGAACTCGTTGTTGGTCAGCAGCTCGCGGACCTCCAGCTCGACGAGCTCGAGGATCTCCTCGTCGTCGACCATGTCGGCCTTGTTCAGCGCCACGACGATGTAGGGCACACCGACCTGACGGGCGAGCAGCACGTGCTCCTTGGTCTGCGGCATCGGGCCGTCGGCCGCGGAGACCACCAGGATCGCGCCATCCATCTGCGCGGCGCCGGTGATCATGTTCTTGATGTAGTCCGCGTGACCAGGGCAGTCGACGTGCGCGTAGTGCCGCTTGTCGGTCTGGTACTCGACGTGCGCGATCGAGATCGTGATGCCGCGCTCTTTCTCCTCCGGCGCCTTGTCGATCTCGTCGAAGGGCTGGTACGGGTTCAGATCCGGCTGCTTGTCATGCAGGACCTTGGTAATCGCCGCGGTCAGCGTCGTCTTGCCATGGTCGATGTGACCAATGGTCCCGATGTTGACGTGCGGCTTCGTCCGCTCGAACTTCGCCTTCGCCACTGCTAACTCCTCGTGGGCCTCTCGGTATACGCGTTGGACGTTGACCGCGGCTACTCGCCGCGTACCTTCTGCACGATCTCGTCGGCGACGTTCCGCGGAACCTCGGCGTACGAGCCGAACTCCATGCTGTAGCTCGCCCGACCCTGCGTCTTGCTCCGCAGGTCTCCGACGTAGCCGAACATCTCGGACAGCGGGACCAGCGCCGTGATGACGCGGTTCCCTGTCCGCTCCTCCATGGCCTCGACTTGGCCACGGCGCGAGTTGAGGTCACCGATCACGTCGCCCATGTAGTCCTCGGGCGTCGTGACCTCGACCTTCATCATCGGCTCGAGGAGCACCGGCTGCGCCTTGCGAGCGGCCTCCTTGAGCACCATGGAACCCGCGATCTTGAACGCGAGCTCGGACGAGTCGACCTCGTGGTACGCACCGTCCTGGAGCGTGATCTTGAGGTCGACGAGTGGGTAACCGGCGAGCACGCCGAACTCCATCGCCTCCTGGCAGCCGGCGTCGACGGAGGGGATGTACTCCTTCGGGATCCGGCCACCGGTGATGCTGTTGACGAACTCGTAGCCGCCGTCGCCGCCGCCGGTGGGCTCGATGTCCACGACCACCTTGGCGAACTGGCCGGCACCGCCGGTCTGCTTCTTGTGGGTGTAGGCGACCCCGGCGACCTTGTTGCGGATCGTCTCGCGGTACGCCACCTGCGGCTTGCCGACGCTGGCGGCGACCCGGAACTCACGCTTCATCCGGTCGACGAGCACGTCCAGGTGCAGCTCGCCCATGCCGGAGATCACCGTCTGGCCGGTCTCCTCGTCGGTACGAACCTGGAACGTCGGGTCCTCGTCGGCCAGCCGCTGGATCGCCGTGGCCAGCTTGTCCTGGTCGGCCTTCGAGTTCGGCTCGATGGCGACCGAGATCACCGGCGCGGGGAACTGCATCGACTCGAGGACGATCGGGTCGTTCGGGTCGCACAGCGTGTCACCGGTGCTGGTCTGCTTCAGCCCCTGCACCGCGGCGATGAAACCGGCTCCGATGGAGCTGATCTCCTCGCGGTGGTTGGCGTGCATCCGGTAGATCTTGCCGATCCGCTCCTTGCGGCCCTTGGTGGCGTTGGTCACCTGGCCTCCGGCGGTGAGCCGGCCGGAGTAGACCCGCACGTAGGTGAGCTTGCCGAGGTGCTGGTCGCTCATCACCTTGAACGCCAGCGCCGACATCGGCTCGTCGTCGGACGGCTCCCTGGTCAGCGGCGCCGGGTCCTCGTCCTTGGCCTCGTGCCCGTGCACGACGCCCACCTCGACGGGGCTCGGCAGGTAGTCGACGACCGCGTCGAGCAGCGGCTGCACACCCTTGTTCTTGAAAGCGGTACCGCACAGAACGGGGGTGAGCTTCGCGCCGACGGTCGCGCGGCGGATGGCCGTGCGCAGCTGCTCCTCGTCCGGCTCCTCGCCCTCGAGGTACAGCTCCATGATCTCGTCGTCGTTCTCGGCGAGCGTCTCGACGAGCTTGTCGCGCCAGTGGCGCGCCGCCTCGGCGTGGTCGTCCGGGATCGAGACGATGTCGTACTTCTCGCCCTTGCCGTCGCCCTGCCAGAGCAGGCCGCGCATCTGCACCAGGTCGATGACGCCGCGGAAGTCGGCCTCGGTGCCCCACGGCAGCTGGATGACCAGCGGGTTGGCGTTGAGCCGGCTCACGATCATCTCGACGCAGCGGTGGAACTCCGCACCGACCCGGTCCATCTTGTTCACGAAGCACAGGCGCGGCACGTGGTACTTGTCCGCCTGCCGCCACACCGTCTCCGACTGCGGCTCGACGCCGGCGACCCCGTCGAACACGGCGACCGCACCGTCGAGGACCCGCAGCGACCGCTCCACCTCGACGGTGAAGTCGACGTGCCCCGGGGTGTCGATGATGTTGACCGTGTGGTCCCGCCAGCTCGCCGTGGTGGCGGCCGACGTGATGGTGATGCCGCGCTCCTGCTCCTGCGCCATCCAGTCCATCGTCGCGGCGCCCTCGTGCACCTCACCCAGCTTGTAGTTCACGCCGGTGTAGTACAGGATGCGCTCGGTCGTCGTGGTCTTGCCCGCATCGATATGCGCCATGATCCCGATGTTGCGGACCCTGGCGAGGTCGGTCTTGACGTCGATAGCCACGGTGGCTCTTCGTTCCTCTTCGTTAGCTCAGTAGTCGGCGTTACCAGCGGTAGTGGGCGAACGCCTTGTTGGCCTCGGCCATTCTGTGGGTGTCCTCGCGGCGCTTGACGCTCGCGCCGAGGCCGTTGCTCGCGTCGATGATCTCGGCGGCGAGCCGCTCCGTCATGGTCTTCTCACGGCGGGCCCTGGCGAACCGCACCAGCCAGCGGAGCGCGAGCGTGGTGCTGCGCTGCGGCCGGACCTCGACCGGTACCTGGTAGGTCGCACCGCCGACGCGGCGGCTCTTCACCTCGATCGCCGGCTTGACGTTGTCGAGCGCGCGCTTCAGCGTCACGACCGGGTCGTTGCCGCTCTTCTCGCCGACGTTCTCCAGGGCGCCGTAGACGATGTGCTGCGAGGTCGACCGCTTGCCGGAAAGCAGCACCTTGTTCACCAGCTGGGTCACCAGCGGCGAGCTGTACACCGGGTCGACCATCGCCGGACGACGGGGCGCGGGTCCCTTGCGTGGCATGGACTACTTCTCCCTCTTCGCGCCATAGCGGCTACGCGCCTGCTTGCGGTTGCGAACGCCCTGGGTGTCCAGCGGACCGCGGACGATCTTGTAGCGGACGCCGGGGAGGTCACGCACTCGGCCACCGCGCACGAGCACGATCGAGTGCTCCTGCAGGTTGTGCCCGACCCCCGGGATGTACGCAGTGACCTCCACACCGTGCGTCAGCCGGACACGCGCAACCTTGCGCAGCGCCGAGTTCGGCTTCTTCGGAGTCGTGGTGAAGACGCGCGTGCATACCCCACGGCGCTGCGGGCTTCCCTTGAGCGCCGGAGTCTTGGTCTTGGCGACCTTCTCCTTGCGGCCCTTCCGGACCAGCTGCTGAATCGTGGGCAACCGACGTCTCCTGTAGCTTCGGTAGTGGTCTGCTGCACCGGGCACCCACCCCGCGGAGCACCACGCTCCGCTGAGCCTCGGGATGACCCGGGTCTCCGACCCCCGCGGTCGGGCGTGTCGCCCAGTTACCTGCCCCGACCGACAGAAGTCGAGGTGGGATCGAATGGACGCTCGCGGGTAACCGTGAGGTCTTCCGCGAAGCATCGTGCCTGGCATAAAACCCCAGGCACGAGGACCAAGACTACTACCCCGGCTCGGCGGCTCCAAATCGGGGTAGGTACCGCGACGGCCCGCCCGAGCAGGGGCTCGAGTGGACCTGACACCGCGGTGCGCCCGCCCGGTCGACTGAACGACCGTGAGGGCGCACCGCGGCTGAGGTCACGCCGGCTCGACTACGCCGACGCCATCCCGATGATCCAGAAGATGAGGCCGAGCAGCCCACCGGCAGCACCGATGATGCCGGTGATGATGCCGGCCAGCGCCATGCCCCGGCCGCCGAGTGCGCCGCCGGACTCGTCGATCTTGTTCTTGCTGATGAAGCCCATGATCGCGCCGGCCACGCCGAGCGGGATGTTCAGGAAGCAGACCACCAGGCTGGCGATACCGCAGATCAGCGCCCCGATGGCGAGACCGTTCGTCTCCTGGCTGCCACCGGCGGCGGCACCGTAGTACCCGGCCTGCTGCTGCCCGTACGGCACCGGCTGGCCGTACGCCTGCTGCCCGTACCCTGCCTGCTGGCCGTACCCTGCCTGCTGGCCGTATCCGGCTTGGCCGTAGGCCTGCTGGCTCGGGTCGGACGCCTGCTGACCGTAGGCCTGCCGGCCGTACCCAGCCTGCTGGCTCGGGTCGGAGTAGCCACCGGTCGCGCCGTAGCCGGCCGAGGCGCCGTAGTCCTGGCCCGCCGCGGGCGGCGGGTCGTACGCCGGCGTGCTCGGCTGACCGTACTGCGGCTGGCCCTGCCCCTGGTCCTGCTGACCGTACTGCGGCTGGCCCTGCTGACCGTACGGGGACTGGCCCTGGCCGTACGGCGACTGCGCGCCGGCACCGTACGGGGACTGGCCCTGCTCCTGCTGACCGTAGGGCGACTGGCCCTGGCCGTACGACGGCTGACCCTGGCCCTGCTGCTGACCGTAGGGCGGCTGGGCACCGCCGCCGTACGGCGGCTGGCCCTGCCCCTGGTCCTGCTGACCGTACGGAGACTGGCCCTGGCCGTACGGCGACGCGGCCGGCGGCTGCTGGCCGCCGGGTTGGGTCGTCCCCTCCGGCTCCTCACCGGATCCGGCATCGCCCATCGCCTCGGCGATCGAGCCACCGAAGACCGTCGGCGGCTGTGGTGGCGGCTGGTCGCCAGGCAGCGGCGGCGCCGGCTCCTGTCCCTCCTGCTGCTGTCCCTCGGGCTCGTCCCCCGGTGGGGGCGGGTAGCCGCCCTGATCCGTCATGGAGCTGTCTCCGTTCGCTTGTCGCTACCGCCGCGGCCAGCTGTCACCGCGCTTCGTACTCGCCCAAGTCGTAAGGCTCGAGAGGGATACCGTACTCGGCGTCGCCGAACGACGTGATCGAGTACATCTGGGCCTTCGCCTCCTCGGTCGGCTCCACCCGGACGTTCAGGTACCGCTGGGTACCGGTACCGGCCGGGATGAGCTTGCCGATGATGACGTTCTCCTTCAAGCCAAGCAGCGGGTCGCTCTTCGCGTGGATGGCCGCCTCGGTGAGCACCCTGGTGGTCTCCTGGAAGGACGCCGCGGACAGCCACGACTCGGTGGCCAGCGACGCCTTGGTGATCCCCATGAGCACCGGGCGCGCCGACGCCGGGGTACCGCCTTCCGCGACCACCCGCCGGTTGGTCTCCTCGAACTTCGGCCGCTCGACGAGGTCACCGGAGAGCAGGTCCGTGTCACCGGACTCGAGGATGTTCACCCGCTTGAGCATCTGGCGGACGATGATCTCGATGTGCTTGTCGTGGATCGCGACACCCTGCGACCGGTACACCTCCTGCACCTCGTCGACGAGGTGCATCTGCACCGCACGCGGCCCGAGCACCCGCAGGACCTCGGACGGGTTGACGGTACCCACGACGAGCTTCTGCCCGACGGTCACGCGGTCGTCGTCCTGCACCAGCATCCTGGCCCGCTTGGAGACCGGGTAGGCGATCTCCTCCGAGCCGTCGTCCGGCGTGATGACGATGCGCCGCGCCTTGTCGGTCTCGTCGATCCGCGCCCGGCCGTCGACCTCGGTGATCGGCGCGACGCCCTTCGGCGTGCGCGCCTCGAAGAGCTCGACCACACGGGGCAGACCGTGCGTGATGTCGTCACCCGCGACACCACCGGTGTGGAAGGTACGCATGGTCAGCTGCGTACCGGGCTCACCGATGGACTGCGCCGCGATGATGCCGACCGCCTCGCCGATGTCGACGAGCTCGCCGGTGGCCAGCGACCTGCCGTAGCACTGGGCGCAGAGGCCGCTACGCGCGTCGCAGGTGAGGATGCTGCGCGCCTTCACCTGCTCCACACCCGCGGCGACCAGCTCCTGGATGACCCGGTCGCCCAGGTCGGTGCCGGCCGTCGCGATGACCTTGCCGTCGACCTCCACGTCGTTGGCCAGGTTGCGCGCGTAGGCGTTCGACTCCACGCTCTCCGCCACGACCAGCGTGCCGTCGGAGAGGCGCTCCGCGATCTGGTACGTGATGCCCCGGTCGGTGTCGCAGTCCTCCTCGCGGATGATGACGTCCTGCGAGACGTCCACCAGGCGCCTGGTGAGGTAGCCGGAGTCCGCGGTACGCAGCGCGGTGTCGGCGAGACCCTTGCGCGCACCGTGGGTGGAGATGAAGAACTCGACCACGGACAGCCCCTCGCGGTAGCTGGCCTTGATCGGCCGCGGGATGATCTCACCCTTCGGGTTTGCGACCAGACCACGCATACCGGTGATCTGCCGCACCTGCATCATGTTCCCGCGAGCACCCGAGTTCACCATCATGAAGATGGGGTTGAGCTTCGGGAAGCTCGTCTCCACCTCGGTCGCGACCTCGGCGGACGCCTTGGTCCAGATCTCGATGAGCTCCTGCCGGCGCTCGTCGTCGGTGATCAGACCGCGCTCGAACTGCTTCTGGACCTTGTCGGCCATCTCCTCGTAGCGCTCCATGATGCCGGCCTTGGTCGCCGGCACGACGATGTCGTCCATGGAGATGGTGATGCCCGACCTGGTCGCCCAGTGGAAGCCGATGTCCTTGAGCGCGTCCAGCGCGTTCGCCACCTCGATCTTGCTGTAGCTCTCCGCGAGGTGGTTCACGATCTGGCCCAGCTGCTTCTTGCCGACCTCGTCGTTGATGTACGGGTAGCCGGCGGGCAGCGCCTCGTTGAAGAACGCACGGCCGATGGTGGTCTCCAGGGTCAGCGGCTGCCCCGGCTCCCAGCCCTCCGGCGTCTCGTAGCCCTCAGGCGGCGTGACCGAGGGGAAGCGGAGCTTGATCTTCGACTGCAGCGCGATCTCGCCGCGGTCGAACGCCATCGTCGCCTCGCCGATCGAGCTGAACGCCCGCCCCTCGCCCGGCACGTCGTCGAGCCCGGCAGTCAGCACGTACGCACCGATGACCATGTCGTGCGACGGCATGGTGACCGGACGCCCGTCCGCCGGCTTGAGGATGTTGTTCGTCGACAGCATGAGGATCCGCGCCTCGGCCTGGGCCTCGGCGGACAGCGGCAGGTGCACCGCCATCTGGTCACCGTCGAAGTCGGCGTTGTAGGCCGCACAGACCAACGGGTGGATCTGGATGGCCTTGCCCTCGATCAGCTGCGGCTCGAACGCCTGGATGCCCAGCCTGTGCAGTGTCGGCGCACGGTTGAGCAGCACCGGGTGCTCGGTGATGACCTCTTCGAGCACGTCCCACACGACGGGACGGGCACGCTCGACCATCCGCTTCGCGCTCTTGATGTTCTGCGCGTGGTTCAGGTCGACCAGCCGCTTCATCACGAACGGCTTGAACAGCTCGATCGCCATGCCCTTGGGCAGACCGCACTGGTGCAGCTTGAGCTGCGGACCGACCACGATGACCGAACGGCCGGAGTAGTCGACGCGCTTACCGAGCAGGTTCTGGCGGAACCGGCCCTGCTTGCCCTTGAGCATGTCGGACAGCGACTTCAGCGGACGGTTGCCAGGACCCGTGACCGGACGGCCGCGGCGGCCGTTGTCGAACAGCGCGTCCACGGACTCCTGCAGCATCCGCTTCTCGTTGTTCACGATGATCTCGGGCGCGCCGAGGTCGAGCAGCCGCTTCAGCCGGTTGTTCCTGTTGATCACCCGGCGGTAGAGGTCGTTCAGGTCGCTGGTCGCGAACCGGCCACCGTCGAGCTGGACCATCGGCCGCAGCTCGGGCGGGATCACAGGCACGCAGTCGAGGACCATGCCGAGCGGGCTGTTCCTCGTGTTCAGGAACGCGGACACGACCTTCAGCCGCTTCAGCGCGCGGGCCTTCTTCTGGCCCTTGCCGGAACGGATGATCTCGCGCAGCCGCTCCGCCTCACCGTCGAGGTCGAAGTGCTGCAGCCGCTCCTGGATGGCCGCCGCGCCCATGCCGCCGCGGAAGTACATGCCGAACCGGTCCCGCATCTCGCGGTAGAGCAGCTCGTCACCCTCCAGGTCCTGCACCTGCAGGTTCTTGAACCTGGTGAAGACCTCCTCGAGGCGGTCGATCTCACGCTGCGCGCGCTCGCGGATCTGCCGCATCTCGCGCTCGGCGCCCTCCTTGACCTTGCGGCGCGCGTCGCTCTTCGCGCCCTCGGCCTCGAGCTGGCCGAGGTCCTCCTCGAGCTTCTTCGCGCGGACCTCGAGGTCGGCGTCGCGGCGCTGCTCGAGCTGCTGCTTCTCCACGCTGATGTTGGCCTCGAGCGAGGACAGGTCGCGCGTCCTGGCCTCCTCGTCGACCGAGGTGATCATGTAAGCGGCGAAGTAGATGACCTTCTCCAGGTCCTTCGGCGCCAGGTCGAGGAGGTACCCGAGCCGGCTCGGCACACCCTTGAAGTACCAGATGTGCGTGACCGGCGCGGCCAGCTCGATGTGGCCCATCCGCTCCCTGCGCACCTTGGACCGGGTGACCTCGACGCCGCAGCGCTCGCAGATGATGCCCTTGAACCTGACCCGCTTGTACTTACCGCAATAGCACTCCCAGTCGCGGGTCGGACCGAAGATCTTCTCGCAGAAGAGCCCGTCCTTCTCCGGCTTCAGCGTGCGGTAGTTGATGGTCTCCGGCTTCTTCACCTCGCCGTTGGACCACTGACGGATGTCGTCCGCGGTCGCCAGGCCGATACGGAGCTCGTCGAAGAAGTTGACGTCCAGCAAGACCCTCGTGCCTTCTTTCTGGATCTATGAGGTCGGCAGGTTTGTTGTCTGGCCGCCGGGAGCCACCCCGGCGGCCGATTCGGCTCCTTATACCTCTTCGACGCTGCTCGGCTCCCGCTTGGACAGGTCGATGCCGAGCTCTTCCGCCGCGCGGAAGACGTCTTCGTCGGTCTCCTTCATCTCCACGGCCACGCCGTCGCTGGAGAGCACCTCGACGTTCAGGCACAGCGCCTGCATCTCCTTGACCAGCACCTTGAACGACTCAGGGATGCCGGGTTCGGGGATGTTCTCGCCCTTGACGATGGCCTCGTAGACCTTCACCCGGCCGAGAATGTCGTCGGACTTGATGGTGAGCAGCTCCTGCAGGGCGTACGAAGCGCCGTAGGCCTCGAGCGCCCAGACCTCCATCTCACCGAAGCGCTGGCCACCGAACTGCGCCTTACCACCGAGCGGCTGCTGGGTGATCATCGAGTACGGGCCGGTCGACCGCGCGTGGATCTTGTCGTCGACCATGTGTGCCAGCTTCAGGACGTACATGTAACCGACGGCGATCGGGTCGTCCAGCGGCTCACCACTACGGCCGTCGAACAGCAGCGCCTTGCCGTCCGGCTGCACCATCTGCTCGCCGTCGCGGTTCGGCAGCGTCGACCCGAGCAGGCCGGCGAGCTCCGCCTCGCGGGCACCGTCGAAGACCGGCGTGGCCACGTTCTGCCCGGGAGAGCCCTCGTCGGCGCCGATGGCCTTGAGGTGCTGCTGCCACGCCTCCTCGTCGCCGGCGACCTTCCAACCGGACTTGGCGATCCAGCCGAGGTGCATCTCGAGCACCTGGCCGACGTTCATCCGGCTCGGCACACCGAGCGGGTTCAGCACGATGTCGACCGGGGTGCCGTCGGGGAGGAACGGCATGTCCTCCATCGGCAGAATCTTCGCGATGACGCCCTTGTTGCCGTGCCGGCCGGCCAGCTTGTCGCCCGCGGTGATCTTGCGCTTCTGCGCGACGTACACCCGGACCAGCTCGTTCACGCCCGGCGGCAGCTCGTCGCCGTCGTCGCGGTGGAAGACCCGGACACCGATGACGGTGCCGGTCTCGCCGTGCGGCACCTTCAGCGACGTGTCGCGCACCTCGCGCGCCTTCTCGCCGAAGATCGCCCGCAGCAGCCGCTCCTCCGGCGTCAGCTCGGTCTCACCCTTCGGGGTGACCTTGCCGACCAGGATGTCGCCGTTGGTCACCTCGGCGCCGATGCGGATGATGCCGCGCTCGTCGAGGTCGGCGAGCATCTCCTCGGAGACGTTCGGGATGTCCCTGGTGATCTCCTCCGGCCCCAGCTTGGTGTCGCGGGCGTCGACCTCGTGCTCCTCGATGTGGATCGACGAGAGCACGTCGTCCTGCACCAGCCGCTGGCTGATGACGATGGCGTCCTCGTAGTTGTGTCCTTCCCAGGACATGAATGCCACCATCAGGTTCCGGCCGAGCGCCAGTTCACCGGTGTCGGTGGACGGACCGTCGGCGAGCACCTCGCCTCGCTCCACCCGCTGACCCTCGTTGACCAGCGGCCGCTGGTTGACGCAGGTGCCCTGGTTCGAGCGGCGGAACTTGGCCAGCCGGTAGGTGCGGCGGTTGTCGTCGTCGGCGCGCACGGTGATGGTGTCCGCGGACGCGTCCTCCACCAGACCGCTCTCCTCCGCGACGATCACGTCGCCGGCGTCGACGGCCGCCCGGTACTCCATGCCGGTGCCGACCAGCGGCGACTCGGGACGGATCAACGGCACGGCCTGCCGCTGCATGTTCGCGCCCATCAGCGCACGGTTGGTGTCGTCGTGCTCGAGGAACGGGATGTGGGCGGTCGCGACGGAGACCATCTGCCGCGGCGAGACGTCCATGTAGTCGACGACGGCCGCCGGCACGTAGTCGATCTCCCCGGCCTTCCGCCTGACCAGCACCCGCTCCTCGGTGAAGCGGCCCTCGTCGTCCAGCGGCGCGTTGGCCTGGGCGATGACGAACCGGTCCTCCTCGTCGGCGGTCAGGTACGCGACGTCGTCGGTCACCTTGCCGTCGGCCACCTTGCGGTACGGCGTCTCCAGGAAGCCGAACGCGTTCACCCGGCCGTAGGTGGACATGTAGCCGATCAGGCCGATGTTCGGGCCCTCAGGCGTCTCCACCGGGCACATCCGGCCGTAGTGCGACGGGTGCACATCACGCACTTCCATGCCGGCGCGGTCACGGGACAGACCGCCGGGGCCGAGCGCCGACAGCCGGCGCTTGTGCGTCAGCCCGGCCAGCGGGTTGTTCTGGTCCATGAACTGGGACAGCTGGCTGGTGCCGAAGAACTCCCTGATGGAGGCCACGACCGGCCGGATGTTGATCAACGTCTGGGGCGTGATGGCCTCGACGTCCTGGGTGGTCATCCGCTCCCTGACCACGCGCTCCATCCGGGACAGCCCGAGCCGCACCTGGTTCTGGATCAGCTCGCCGACCGTACGCACGCGCCGGTTGCCGAAGTGGTCGATGTCGTCGACCTCGATCAGCACGTCGTTGTCGTTGATCACCGCCTCGGCCTCGCCGGCGTGCAGCCGGATGAGGTAGTCGATGGTCGCGACGATGTCGTCCTCGGTGAGCGTGCCCTGGGCCATCTGCAGCTCGAGGCCGACCTTCTTGTTGACCTTGTAGCGGCCGACCTTCGCCAGGTCGTAGCGCTTCGGGTTGAAGTAGAGGTTCTCGAGCAGCGTCTGCGCGGACTCCCGCGTCGGCGGCTCACCCGGGCGCAGCTTGCGGTAGATGTCGAGCAGCGCGTCGTCCTGGCCGGTGGTGTGGTCCTTCTCCAGGGTGTTGCGGATCGACTCGTAGTCGCCGAACCGCTCGAGGATCTTGGCCTCGTCCCAGCCCAGCGCCTTGAGCAGCACGGTGACGTTCTGCTTGCGCTTGCGGTCGATGCGGACGCCGACCGTGTCGCGCTTGTCCACCTCGAACTCCAGCCACGCGCCGCGGGACGGGATGATCTTGGCGGTGAAGACGTCGCGGTCGGACGTCTTGTCGATGCTCTTCTCGAAGTAGACACCGGGCGACCGGACGAGCTGCGAGACGACCACCCGCTCGGTGCCGTTGATCACGAAGGTGCCCATCGGCGTCATGAGCGGGAAATCGCCCATGAACACCGTCTGGCTCTTGATCTCGCCAGTGGTGTTGTTGACGAACTCCGCCGTGACGAACAGCGGAGCCGAGTAGGTGATGTCCTTGTCCTTGCACTCGTCCACCGAGTACTTCGGCGGCTCGAACCGGTGGTCGCGGAACGACAGGGACATGGCTCC
This sequence comes from Streptosporangiales bacterium, assembly GCA_009379825.1. Taxonomy (NCBI): domain Bacteria; kingdom Bacillati; phylum Actinomycetota; class Actinomycetes; order Streptosporangiales; species Streptosporangiales bacterium. The sequence continues at coordinate 23,620 of WHTA01000058.1, read as the reverse complement.
GGAGAAGTCCTCGATCGGACTGATCTCCTCGAAGACCTCTTCGAGGCCGGACTGACGAGAGACGCTCTGGTCTCCTACGGCTTCGGCCTCGGCTACCCGCTCCTTCCAGCTGGGCGTGCCGGCGAGCCAGTCGAAGGACTCCACCTGCACATCGAGCAGGTTCGGGATATCCAAAGGCTCGTGCAACCGGGCAAAGGAGACTCGACTAGGAACGTTGGGCTTGCTGTTCGACGTGTTACGCGAGGCGGCCAACAGGCTTCCTTCCACTGGCTCGCGGTGATCTCCGCACGCGGCCTACGCCCACCGGGGAAATGGGACGTCAGAGGGCAGCGCAAATAGCCAGTGTAACCGGAGCGGTCACTGCTGTCGAGTGCTCTCCCATGCACTTATCACGTCCCCCGCAGCATCTCTCCTCTGCGACGGCGAGTCAAGCACTTCACAACACGAAAAACGGACATCAGTGGACATATTGCCCGCCAATCCTGGAAACTACCGCCGTTGCGTCGCTGATCACCGCCTTCCGTGATCACCGCCGCGGCGCCTCCGGCGCGCCCCGCGCCGACCCGCCACCAGCCGCCCGATTAGCACTGGCCCACCGAGCGCCGCGCAACTTTCGTGACGGCATCGTGATGCCCCCACCCGCCCGCCCCCGCGCGGGCGGGTGAGCCGAGGGGCTACATCGAGTTGAGTTTGGCTACGCGCCAGTCGTCGTCGACGGGGACCATGGTCATCTGGACCCGGTTCTGGTCGATCCGGCCGTCCTTCACCAGGACGCTCACGGTGTTCTGGTTGACGTAGAGCAGCAGGACGACCCGGTCCGGGGTGGCGGTGACCACTGCGGCGCTGACCACCTCGGCGGTCACCGTGACCTTGTTCTTCTCCGCGCTGCGGCGGACGGACTTCTCCGTCGTCTTCCGGTACTCGCTGAGGAACTTGCCGGTCGCGACGCGACGGCCGGCACGGAAGTCCTTCTTCAGGGTCCTGTGGTCGTACGAGAGCAGCACCTCGGCGCTCGACCGACCGGCGTCCAGCGCCTGGCTGCGGATCTCGTCGAGCTCGGCCTTCGACGGGGTCCGCTGGCTCGTCCAGACCAGCCCGCCGCCGCACAGCAGCAGCGTCAACGCCACCACGACGACCAGCGCGGTAAGTGCGGTCGGCCTGCGGCGCAGCTCGGCGTCGGCATTCCGCAACCTGTGCACGACCATCAGCCCACGAACTCCACGCCGGAGACCAGCCACTTGCCGTTACGGAGCTTCGCCAGGTCGAACTGCATCCGGTAGTGCTGCATGCGCGGCTTCTTGTAGCTGGTGTTGGTCACCGAGGCGTCCACCACGACGAGGACGGTGGCCGAGTCGCTGTCCAGGTTCTTCACGCCGGCGCTGCGCACCTCCCCCTTGGACGTCGACTTGTTCTTCGTGACGGTCTTCTCGATGGTGTCACGGTTCTGCTTGTAGCTCGCCTTGAAGTCGCCGGTCGCGCCGTCGATCACCCGGTCGATGTCCTTGTCGACGGTGCGGTAGCCGATCGTGGTGAAGTTCAGCGCCTGCTGCCTGGCCGCGCTCAGCACCAGCTCCCGCTCCTGCTCGTCCGCGTCGACCGCGCTGACCGACCGCGCCAGCTGGACGCCGACGACCGCCGTGACGGCCAGCAGCACGACCGCGGCGCACAGCGGCACGAGCAGGTGGACGTAGTAGAGCGGCGGGTGCTCGCCGCCGCGGTTGCTGCCCCGCGCGGTACCGCCGCCCGGCCTGCGGCCGGCCGCGGCCGCGGCCGACGCCGCACGCCGCCGGGCGGAACGCGACTGGTCCTTCTTGACCGCCATCGGCCTCACTTACCGAGTGGCCGCAGCAGCAGCCACTTCCACGAGTCGTCGCCGAACATCTGCTGGCCTCCCGCAGAACTCACGCGCACCGGACCGCCGGCCGGCCCGGTCATCTGGCCGGTCGACGCGTCGTAACGGTACATGCCGGCCTCGGTGCCGCCGTCCTTCGGACCCGACCGGCCGGGGTCCCTCGGTTCCTGCCCGGTCGGTTTCGGCGCGTTCTGCACACCGCGTACGTTCGTCTTGCTCGACGGCGGTTCCTTGCATCTGGCCTGGTGGTTCGCGTGCTCCCGGCTCGTCTGCTGCGGGTACCGCATCTTCGTCGACTCGTACCCGCGGGTGCACGGCGGCGGGGTCTCCTGCATCACCAGCCCGACGTGCGAGGTGCCGTCCGCGGTCACCGTGAACCCGCCGGCCACGACGTCCGGGTACATCACGAGGATCTGCTCGAAGCCGGGCAGCCGCACCGCGGAGATACCGCCGATGGTGACCAGGTTGCCGAGCAACGTGCCGATGGTCGGGTCGATGCTGCGCAGCAGCGAGCTCAGCTCGGGCGCCGACACCCGGCCGTTGTCGATGAGCCTGCGCAGGTCCGGATCGCTCTCGTCGAACTGCTCGGCGAACGACGCCAGCCGCTTGCTGAACGTGCGGATCGAGTCCGCGCTGTCCAGCTGCGTGTCGAGGACGATGCGGCCGTCCTCGATCAGCTTGGTCGTCGGGCCGATGTTCTCCGTGGACGCACCGATGAACGCGTTGCCGTTGTCGATCAGCGACTGCAGTGCGGGGCCGGTGTCGGCGAACGCCGCGTCCAGCTCGGTGATCACCGTGGACAGGTCGTCGTGGTCGACCGAGTTCACCAGCTTGTCCAGGTTCAGCAGCAGCTGGGTGGATGACAGCGGCAGCCGGGTGCGGCTCTTCGGGATCACGCTGCCCTCGTCCAGGTACGGGCCGCCGCGGCGGCTCGGCTGCAGGTCGATGTACTGCTCGCCGACCGCGGACCGCTCCTCGACGGCGGCCCGCGCGTCGTCCGGTACCGGGGTGTCGCGCTGCAGCCGCAACGTCGTACGGACGCCTTCGCCGTCCTCGGCCAGCTGTACCTTCTCGACCTTCCCCACCGTGACGCCGCGGTACGTGACCTCGGCGTTCTCGAAGATCCCGCCGGCCTCGGCGAGCTCGACGGTGATCGTGTAGTTGCGGTTGGAGAACTGGTCGGTCAGACCGACGTAGTTCGCGCCGACGTAGCTGACGCCGAGCAGCGTGATGGCCAGGAACGCGATCAGCTGCAGCTTCACCGAGCGCCTGATCATGCGCGACCGCCTCCTCCCACGCCGAGCTCCTTCGCGCGGCAGATCATCAGCCACCACCTCCCACACCGCCGAGGAGCAGCCGGAGCAGGTCGTCGTTCTCCGCTTTCCCCGACGACGAAGGAGTCGGCGTCGAGCCCGCCTTGCCGCCGTCCCCGTCGGACGGCGGCACCATGCCGCTGGGCAGCAGGCCGTCCGGCCGCGGCCCCTGGGTCTGGTTGTTCACCTGCTCGAGCAGCTCGTCGAGCTGCTCGAGGTCCGGCGGCGGCGCGGGGCCACCGTCGCCCACGACCTGCAGGATCTGCGCGAGGTTCAGGTCGGCCGTCAGGTGCAGGTTCGTGTAGTCACCGATCGCGGCGTCGGCCGCGTTGGGCGGGAACGGGTACGTCAACATCATCGCCAGCGCGTTCGGCAGGTCCGTGCCCGCCTCGGCCAGCTTGGTCAGGATCGGCCGCAGCGCCTTCAGGTTCGCGATGGTGTCGTCCCTGGACGCGTTGATCACCCGGGTGCCGACCTTGCCCAGCTTCGACAGCTCCTTGAGCAGGACGACCAGGTCCTTGCGCTGGTCGGTGAGGATCTTCAGTGCGGGCGGCATCCGCCGCAGCGTGGTGTTGATGGTGGGCTGCTGCTTCTTCAGCTGCCGCGACAGCTTGTCGATGTTGCGCAGCGCCTTGTCGATGTTGTCCTTCTGCTCGTCCAGCCCGCCGACGAAGGTGTCGAGCTCCTTGATGACGCTCTTCACCTTGTCCTCGCGGCCGGACAGGGCGGCGTTCAGCTCCTTGTTGATGGTGCGCAGCTGCGGCAGCCCGCCGCCGTTGAGCAGCATGGCCAGCGCGGACAGCACCTCTTCCACCTCGGCGGCGCGCTGCGTGCGCGACAGCGGGATGAGGTCGCCGTCGGCCAGCCGTCCCCTGGCCTGTTCCGTCGTCGGCTCCGCCAGCTGCACGTACTTCTCCCCGAGCAGGCTGGTCTGCTGCACCGCGGCTCTGGCGTTGTCCGGCAGCCGCACCGTCCGCTGCAGCTCTACGGTCACGCGCGCGTGCCAGCCGTCCAGCCGCACCTCGGTGACCTGCCCGACGGCGACGTCGCCGACCTTCACCGCCGACCTCGGCACCAGGTCGAGCACGTCGAGGAACTCCACCTCAATGGTGTACGGGTCCTTCCCGGTGTCCGCGCCACCGGGCAGCGGCAGGTCGTGCACGCCGCCGAACTTGCAGCCGGTGAGCAGCATGACGACCGCGAGGCAGGCGGCGACCGCCCGCGCCACCGGGGCGGCGGCGCGGCTGCGGTCGGCGGTGTGCGATGTCATGAGGAGGCCTCCCGCGTGAGCATCGCAGCGAGAACGCGACCCGGCACGCGCCAGACCGCCGCAGCTGAGCGAGGAGCGGAGCGCGGGAGGTCGACGGGCGGCACTGTCATGGCTGCTGCTTCCCGAGGATGCCGCCCAGCGTCTTGTCCGGCCGGCCGACCGGCTCGGCCGCGGTGCGCTGACGCGGATCCATGCTCAGGTTGCTGTCGTCGGGCAGCCGGCTGCTCACCTGGTCGAACGCTTCCTTCACCAGGTCGCACTGCTTCTGCGGCACGTGCAGCGAGATCAACAGCGAGCAGAGGTACATGGCGGGGTCGTTGACCTGCCGGAAGTTGTTGCGGTTGTCGAGGGTGCCGTAGTTGGGGTTGTACGCCAGCTGCAGGTTCGACAGGGCGACGGGCGCACCGTCGAGGAACTCCCGCAGCGCCTTCTGCTGCTTGGTGAGCACACTGGTCACCTCGGCCAACCCGTCGATGTTCTTCTTCAGCCCCTTCTTGTTCTCCTTGACGAAGGCGTTGACCTTGCCCAGCGCGATACCGAGGTTCTTCAGGGCCGCGGCGAGCTCCTCCTTCTCCCCGTCGAGCTGGGTGGCGACGCCGGCGAGGTCCTTGTTGAACTCGGCGACGGCGGCGTCGTTCTTCTTCAGCGCGGTCGTGAACTTGGAGAGGTTGCGTATCGTGCCGTAGAGGTCGCCGCTGCCGCGGTTCAGGGTGCGCAGCGCCTTCGACGACTCCTCGATGGTCGTCTTGAGGTCCGCGCCGGTGCCACCGCCCAGGTTGTCCGAGCCGACCTTGAGCAGCCGGGAGAGCGAACCGTCCTCGTTCGCCCCCTCCGGGCCGAGTGCGGTGTTCAGGTCGTCCAGCGACGAGTAGATCTCGCCGAGCTCGACGGGCACCGCGGTGCGCGAACGCGGGATCGACGCGCCGTCGGGCAGCGTCGGCCCGCCATCGTAGACCGGCGCCAGCTGCAGGTACCGGTCGCTGACCAGGCTCGGCGCCACCACCAGGGCCTTCGCCTTGGCGGGCACCTTGTACTTGTCGTCGTACTCGAAGTCGACCCGCACCGAGTCACCCTGCGGCGTGATCTCCTTGACCTCGCCGACCTTGACGCCGAGGATCCGGACGTCCGACCCCTCGTAGAGGCCGACGGTACGGGGGAACGACGCCGACGCCTGCTGCTGCCCGGTGCGCGCGACCACGATGCCGGCACCGCCGAGCACCACTGCGGCGATCAGCACCAGGACGCCGAACCGCAGCACGCGGTGGGGCGCGAAGACGTTCGCGAGCGCGCTCATCAACTGCCACCCCCCTTGCCGCCTGCCGCCGTCTTGGGCAGCGAGATGCTCGGCGGTAACGGGACTAGGTTCTGGATGTAGGCGTCGAACCAGCGGCCGGTGCCGACGACGTTGCCGAACAGCCGTACGAACGTCGCCAGCGACTTGATGCTCTTGTCCAGGTTGTTCTGGTTGCGCTGCAGCAGCGCCACCACCCTGGCGAGGTGTTTCAACGCGGACTTCAGCTGCTTACGGTTCTCATCGACGAGGCCCGTGAGCTGCGTGGACAGGGCCACCGAGTTGACCAGCAGCTGGTGGATCACCGCACGGCGCTTCTGCACCGCGCGGAACAGCTTCGAGCCGTCGCGCATCAGCTTGGTGAGGTCTTCGTTGCGGTCCGCGAGCACCTTCGTCACGCCGCGGGAGCTCTTCAACAGCCCCCGCAGCTTCGCGTCGCGCGACGAGACCGTCTGCGACAGCCGGGTGAGCCCACGCAGCGACGCCTTCACCTCGGCCGGCGAGTCGGCGAACGTGGCGGACAGCGTGTCGAACGCGAGCGCGAGCCGTTTGCTGTCGATCTTCTGCACGGTCTCGGTCAGCCCGCTGAACGCCTCGACCACGTCGTAAGGCGCGAGCGTGCGCGAGGAGGGGATCCTGGTGTCCTCGCCGAGCGGCTCGCTGCCTCTGGGCATCAGCGCCAGGTACTTCTCACCCAGCGCGGTCTTGATCTTGATGGCGGCGCCGGTCCTGTTCCCGAGCCAGACGTCGTCCTCCTCCACCCGGAAGTCGACCACGACCCGCTTGCCCTCGAGGCCGAGCTTCTCCACCTTGCCGACCCGCACCCCGGCGACCCGCACCTCGTCGTCCACCTTCAGCCCGCCGGCCTCGGTGAACGCGGCCTGGAACGTGCGGCCACCGCCGACCAACGGCACGCTCTCGATGTTGAACGCCGCGAGCAGCAGGCACAGGATGACGGCGATGCCGATCGCGCCGATCGACACCGGGTTCATCTCCCGGAACGGCTTCACTCGGCGCACCTCGCTTCGTCGGAGTGGAAGGTCGGCGTCATCGACTTGCCGCCGGGCAGCACGACCTTGCCGTCGAAGTCGCAGAGGAAGAAGTTGAACCAGGATCCGTAGCTCCCCGTGCGGCCCAGCCTGTCCGCCCTGATCGGGAGCTCCTCCAGCGTCTTGTCGAGGGTCTTCTGGTTGGCGTCGAGTGTCTTGCTCACCTTGCCGAGCTGCTTGACGTCCTCACGTACGGAAGGACGGATGTCCTTCACCAGCCCGCCGGTCTTCGCCGTCAGGGTGTTGATGCTCGACAGCGAGCCGAGGATCGCGTTCCGGTCGCCGGACAGCCCGCTGATGAAGCGCTGCAGCTGGATCAGCAGCCCGTTGAGCTGGTTGTTGTGTTTGTGCAGGTTGGTCAGCACGGCGTTCAGGTTGTCGATGAGATCGCCGATCAGCTTGTCCCTGTCGGCCAGGTGGTTGGTCAACGACGCGGTGTGCGACAGCAGGCTGTTGATGCTGCCCGCCTCACCCTGCAGCGTCTGGACGATCTCCCCGGCGAGCTTGTTGACCTGCTTGCCGTCGAGTGCCTGGAAGAGCGGCTTGAACCCGTTGAACAACAGGTCCAGGTCGAGCGCGGGGGCGGTCTGGCTGATCGGGATGGTGCCGCCCTCGGCCAGGGTCGCGTTCGAACCTGCGCCCTCGCTCAGCGCGAGATAGCGCTGCCCGATCAGGTTCCGCCACCTGATGGCGACCTGGGTGCTCTCCGGCAGCCGCCGCTGCTCGGCGACGGTGAACGTGACCTTGGCCTTGGTCTTGTCGTGCACCTCGACGTCCTGCACCTCGCCGACGCGGACACCGGCGATCCGCACGTCGTCGCCCTCGAGCACGCCGGTGACGTCGCTGAAGACGGCGCTGTACTCCTTCGCCGCGGTGAACGACGCGTTGGAGATGGTCGTCGCGAGCAGGGCGGTCGCGAGCACGGTCACCACGGCGAACGCGACCAGCTTGACCAACGCACCCGTCGTCTTCATCCGCGCTCACCTCCTGTGCTGTGCGGCTGCCTCACGAGTAGCTCACCTTCGTCCCACGGGCCATCGGGCCGAAGAGCAGGGTCCCGATGTCCGGCACGTCGTCGGGCGACTCGCCCATGGTCGGCCCGATCAGCGAGCCCACCATGCGCTTCTCCTGCGTCGTCGCCGTCACCCTGCCGGACGGGTCGGAGAGGCCGGGGACCCCCGACTCGTCCCCGCCGGTGTTGTACTCGTCGTCCTCCGTACCGTCCTTGAAGCTCATGCCCGGGTACGGCACCTTCGGGTTCGGCAGCCCGTAGCAACCGGGGCCGCGCTTGTCGTTCCACTCCGGCGCGTCCACGCCCGGCTCGTACGGCGGCCGCGACTTGATGATCTCCATGGTGATGTGCAGGCGTTTGCGTTCGAACACCTTGCCGATCTTCTGCTCCGACTTGACCAGGCCTTCCAGCAGGCACGGATACTCGGGCGCGTACTGGGCCATCAGCTCCAGCGTCGGCCGGCCCACGTCGCCGACCATGATGAGTCGTTCCTCGTGCCGTACGAGGAACGACCGGGTGGTCACCGAGAAGCCGGTGGTCGCCGTAAGGAACTCCTGGATGGTGCGTTCCTTCTCCGTGACGGTCTTCGCCGTCTTGCTCAGGTGCCGCAGCGTCTTCGCCAGGTCGGGCACGACCTCGTCGTACACCTCAGCCACCTCACCCAACCGCTTGATGTCGTGCTTCAGCGCGGGCATGTGCGGGTTGAGCTGTTTGAGGTACGCGTCCAGGCGCTCCAGGTTGTCGCCGATGTCGTCGCCGCGGCCCTCGAGTGCCGTCGCCATCGCGTTCAGCGAGGACTGCACCTTGGCCGGTTCAAGCGTGCGCAACAACGGCAGCACGTCGTCGAGCACCCGGTTCAGCGCGATCGCTGCCGCCGACCGGTCCTCGGGGATCACGTCGCCCGGCTGCAGCGAGCGGCCGGCCTCCGCACGCGGCGGGCGCAGGTCGACGTACCGCTCGCCGAACAACGTCTTCGGCACGAACCGCGCGGACGAACCGGCCGGGATGCGCTTCGCCTGCTCAGGCTGCAGCGCCAGCCGAACCGTCGCCGCCTTGCCGGTGCTGGTGATCTCCCTGATCTCGCCGACGATCACGCCGCGCACCTTGACGTCGCCACCGACGTTCAGCTGGGTGCCCACGGTCTGCGCCTTTACCGACACGTCGACCACCGGGGTGAACCGCTTCTGGTACGCGGCCACGGCGATCCCGACGAGCAGGGCGAGCACCACGACGAACGCCAGCCCGTACGCCTGGTAGCGCAGTCTCGTCATCGCCGTCACCCCGCGATCCGCACGGTCGTCGACGCGCCCCAGATCGCGAGGCTGAGGAAGAAGTCCACCACGTTGATCGCCACGATCGACGTACGCACCGCGCGTCCCACGGCGACGCCGACGCCGGCGGGCCCGCCGCCGGCCGTGTAGCCGTAGTAGCAGTGCACGAGCATGATCACGACGGCGAAGACGAGCACCTTGCCGAACGACCAGAGCACGTCCACGGGCGGTAAGAAGAGATGGAAGTAGTGGTCGTAGGTGCCCGCCGACTGGCCGTAGTAGAAGGTCACGATCGTCCGCGTCGCCAGGTACGAGGAGAGCAGCCCGATGATGTACAGCGGGACGATCGCGACCAGGCCCGCCACCAGTCGGGTGGTGACGAGGAACGGCAGCGAAGGCACCGCCATCACCTCGAGCGCGTCGACCTCCTCGTTGATCCGCATCGCGCCGAGCTGCGCGGTGTAGCCCGCGCCGATCGTCGCCGACAGCGCGAGGCCGGCGGTCAGCGGCGCGATCTCCCTGGTGTTGAAGTACGCGGAGACGAACCCGGAGAAGGCGGAGGTGCCGATCTGGTTGAGCGCGCTGTACCCCTGCAGCCCCACCTCGGTGCCGACGAAGAAGGTCATGAACGCGATCACGCCGACGGTGCCGCCGATCACCGCGAGCGCGCCGGTGCCCAGCGTGACCTCCGCGAGCAGCCGGAGCATCTCCTTCTTGTAGCGCTTGACGGCGCGCGGGGTCCACGCGATCGCGCGACCGTAGAACGACAGCTGCTGCCCGAGCTCCTCCATCAGGTTGCCCGGCTTGCGGGCCGCGCGGCCGACCACGCCGAACATCCCGCGCAGGACATCTCCTGCGGCGGGGCGCTCGGCGACCTGGTGGCTCATCGGGTCAGCCCTTCTCCGGCACGATCTGGAAGTACACGGCCGTGAGGATGAAGTTGGCGAAGAACAGCAGCATGAACGTGATGATCACGGACTGGTTGACCGCGTCACCGACGCCCTTCGGTCCGCCGCCGGCGTGCAGCCCCTTGTACGACGCGACGATCGCGGCGAGCGCGCCGAACACCAGCGCCTTCACCTCACCGGCGTACAGGTCGGGCAGCTGCGCGAGTGCGGTGAACGACGCCAGGTACGCGCCAGGCGTACCACCCTGCAGCACGACGTTGAAGAAGTAGCCGCCACAGACGCCCACCACGGACACCAGCCCGTTGAGCAGCACGGCGATCAGCATCATGGCCAGCATCCGCGGCACGATCAGCCGCTGGATGGGGTTGATGCCGAGCACCTCCATCGCGTCGATCTCCTCGCGGATCTTCCGCGACCCGAGATCGGCGCAGACCGCCGAGCCGCCGGCGCCGGCGATCAGCAGCGCCGTCACGATCGGCGAGGCCTCCCGCACGACGGCCAGCACCGCCGTCGAACCGATGAACGCCTCCGCGCCGAGCTGCCGCACCAGACCGCCCACCTGCAGCGCGATGACGGCGCCGAACGGGATGGACACCAGCGCCGTAGGGAGGATGGTGACGCTCGCGACGAACCACGCCTGGTGGACGAACTCCTTCCACTGGAACGGCCGCCGGAACGTCGACCGGAAGGTGTCGCCGGCCAGCGCGAAGAGCTGCCCGGTGCTGCGCAGCGGAGCAAGGAGGGTCACGAGGCGACCTCCCGCGTGAGCATCGTAGCGAGAATGCGACCCGGCACGCGCCAGATCGCCGCACGTGAGCGAGGAGCGGAGCGCGGGAGGTCAACGGGAAGCACCCTCATCCGACCCCACCGTGTCCCTGGCCGCCTTGCGGGATCGTGGGTGGCTCGGCGACGGCGGGCATCGGTTGCGGACCCGCCGACACGAGGGTCGGCGCCGCGCTGGTGAACGATCCGGCCGGCGGCTGCACCCCGTTGCGCTGGCACCACTCGCCCGGCGGGCGCTGGCTGCGCCGCGCCCGGCCGTTGGTGGGGCTCAGCTGCAGCGCGATCGGCGGCAGCGGCGGTAGGTCGACACCGGCTTCGAGCTCCATGGCCAGCTCGTCGGCGTCCTTCTCCTCCGCCATGCCGATCGGCCCCTGGCGCAGCGCGTTCAGGAACTGCCTGACGACCGGTTCGTGGCTGGACAGCAACATCTCCCGCTGCCCGAACATGGCCAGGTGCCGGTGGTAGAGCAGGCCGATGTTGTCCGGCACGGTACGCGCGGTGTTGATGTCGTGCGTGACGATCAGCATGGTGGCGTCGGTCTGCTGGTTAAGGTCGACGATCAGCTGGTTGATGTACGCCGTACGCACCGGGTCGAGCCCGGAGTCCGGCTCGTCGAACAGGATGATCTCCGGGTCGAGCACGAGCGCCCTGGCGATCCCGGCCCGCTTGCGCATGCCGCCGGAGATCTCACCTGGCAGCTTCTTCTCGGTGCCGGCCAGCCCGACCATGTCGAGCTTCTCCAACACGATGTCGCGGATCGCCCGCTCGCTCTTCTTGGTGTGCTCGCGCAGCGGGAACGCCACGTTGTCGTACAGGTTCATGGAGCCGAACAACGCGCCGTCCTGGAAGAGCACGCCGAACAGCCGGCGCACCTTGTACAGGTCGCGCTCTGCGCACGAGCAGATGTCCACGTCGCCGATGCCGATGTAGCCGGTGTTCGGCTTCAGCAGCCCCACCAGGCACTTCAGGAACACCGACTTGCCGGTACCGGAAGGTCCGAGCAGCACGGAGATCTCGCCGGCAGGCAGGGTGAACGACACGTCCTCCCAGATCACCTGCCGGCCGAAGGACTGGGTCAGCCCCTCGATCTGCACCTCGACGCCCACTCAGGCCTCCTCACGGTACGACTGCGGACCGCTACGGAAAAGTCTGGTTACCAACGGAGACCACCGGTCACCACGGGTTCCGCTCCCCGTTCCGCGATGACCAACGATGGCACGCGACCTCTGGTCACGTGTGCCCACCACGCGCTGCACCACGTCGACGAAAAGCTACTGGCCAGTACGGTCCTAGGCAAGGGGGCCTGCGCACCGTGCTCAGGCCGTCCGACGGCCGGTGACTGCGCGGGTGGGGACGCGAAAGGGGCCGCCGTTCCCGGCGGCCCCTTCACACTGCGGCATCGTTACTTGATCGAGACAGTGCCGCCGGCGCCCTCGAGCGCCTCCTTGGCCTTCTCGGCGGCCTCCTTGTCGACCTTCTCCAGGATCGGCTTCGGCGCGCCCTCAACCAGCTCCTTGGCCTCGCGCAGGCCGAGGTTGGTGAGTCCGCGCACCTCCTTGATGACCTGGATCTTCTTGTCGCCGGCAGTGTCGAGGACGACGTCGAACTCGTCCTGCTCCTCGACGGCCGCGGCCTCGCCGCCACCGGTAGGGGCGGCCACCGCGACCGCGGTCGGGGCCGCTGCGGTGACGTCGAAGGTGTCCTCGAACTGCTTCACGAAGTCACTGAGCTCGAGCAGCGTCATCTCCTTGAACGCGTCGAGCAGCTCGTCGGTGCTGAGCTTCGCCATCTGGCGTGTCCTCTCGGTATCGCTAATCGGTGGTACGGGTTACTCGGCCGTCGAACCCTCGTCGGCGGTCTCCGCGTCCGCAGGTGCCGCAGCGGCGCCACCTGCCTGCTCGACCTTGGCGCGGTACGCCTCGGTCATCCTTGCGGCTCCGGCGAGCGGGGCCTGGAACAGCGCCGCAGCACCGGACAGCGAGGCCTTCATCGCGCCGGCGAGCTTGCTGAGCAGTACTTCGCGGGACTCCAGATCGGCCAACTGGGTCAGCTCGGCAGGTGACAGCGGCCGCCCCTCGACGAGCCCGCCCTTGACCACAAGCTGCGGGTTGTCCTTGGCGAAGTCGCGGAGGCTCTTGGCCGCCTCGACCGGGTCACCCTTGACGAACGCGATAGCGCTCGGACCTTCGAGCAGTCCGTCGAACGCTTCGACGCCTGCTTCCTTGGTGGCGATCTTGGTGAGGGTGTTCTTGACGACCCGATAGGACGTGTCCCCACCGAGCGCGCGCCGCAGCTGGGCGAGTTGCGCGACGGTGAGACCACGGTACTCGGTGAGCACGGCAGCGTCGGCCGCACGGAATGCGTCCGTGAGCTCGGCGACCGCGGTCACCTTGTCAGACCTCTGCATGGGTCTCCTTCCGGTTGGTCGTCCAACCGTGGACCCACCGATCGGGTACCCGAGAAACAGAAAGGCCCCGTACGCAGGCGTACGAGGCAGCAAGGCGCCACCCGACGGGCAGCACACAAAACTTCGTCCACACCTGCGCGGGTCGTCTCTTCGCGAGAACCTTCGGCCACCTGCATGCGCAGGCGGCGACCGGCGGTCTACGGCGACGTCCAGAGTACCAACCGCCGGTGCCGCGTCAGCGGGTGGGTCAGGCGGCCTTGCCGGACGTGCGGCCGCTGGGGCCAACGGGGACGCCGGGGCCCATCGTCGACGACATGGTGATCCGCTTGACGTACCGGCCCTTGGAGGTGGCCGGCTTCAGCCTGAGCACCTCTTCGACGGCGGCCGCGTAGTTCTCCGCGAGCTGCTCCTCGCCGAACGACGCCTTGCCGATGACGAAGTGCAGGTTGCCGTGCCGGTCGACGCGGAACTCGATCTTGCCGCCCTTGATGTCGCCGACGGCCTTCGCGACGTCCATGGTCACGGTGCCGGTCTTCGGGTTCGGCATCAGGCCGCGCGGGCCGAGCACCCGGCCGAGCCGGCCGACCTTGCCCATCAGGTCGGGGGTGGCGACGACCGCGTCGAAGTCCAGCCAGCCGCCCTGGATCCGCTCGATCAGGTCGTCGGTTCCGACGTGGTCGGCGCCGGCCTCGATCGCCTCGTCGGCCTTCTGGCCGCCGGCCAGCACCAGCACCCTGGCGGTCTTGCCGGTGCCGTGCGGCAGGTTGACGGTGCCGCGGACCATCTGGTCCGCCTTCCGCGGGTCGACGCCGAGACAGACGGCGACGTCGACGGTCTGGTCGAACTTGCTGCTCGCCGCGCCGTCCTTCACCAGCTTGATCGCCTCCGTGGGCGAGTACGCCGTGCTGGTGTCGACCTTCGCGACCGCATTGCGGTAGTTCTTGGAGCGCTTCATGTCCTCAGCCTTTCGAGGGTGGTGGTGCGGACGCGCTCGCGCCCTCCCACCGGATTACGGGTGAACCGGGGCGACCGTCAGTCGGCGACAGTGAGCCCCATCGAACGCGCGGTGCCGGCGATGATCTTCGCCGCCTGCTCCTCGTCGTTCGCGTTGAGGTCGTCCATCTTCGTCCTGGCGATCTCACGCAGCTGGTCCTGGGTGACCGAGCCGACCTTGGTCTTGAGCGCGTCGCCGCTGCCCTTGTCCAGGCCGGCCGCCTTCTTCAGCAACTCCGCCGCGGGCGGGGTCTTGGTCACGAAGGTGAACGACCGGTCCTCGTACACGGAGATCTCGACCGGCACGACGTTGCCGCGCTGCTGCTCGGTCGCCGCGTTGTACGCCTTGCAGAACTCCATGATGTTGACGCCGTGCTGACCCAACGCGGGGCCGACCGGCGGGGCCGGCGTCGCCTGCCCGGCCTGGATCTGCAGCTTGATGACGGCGCTGAGCTTCTTCTTGGGAGCCATCTGGTCCTGTTCTTCCTTGCTTACTCAGATCTTCTGCACTTGGTCGAAAGAAAGCTCCACAGGTGTCTCCCGACCGAAGATCGACACCAGCACCTTGAGCTTCTGCGAGTCGAGGTTGACCTCGCTGATCGTGGCCGGCAGCGTGGCGAACGGGCCCTCCATGACGGTGACCGACTCGCCCGCCTCGAAGGCGACGGACTTCGGCGCCTCCTTGGCCTCCTTCTTCTCCACCGCCGGCGCCAGCAGCGCGACCACCTCGTCGGTGGACAGCGGCGCCGGCTGGTTGCCGACCCCGACGAACCCGGTGACGCCCGGCGTGTGCCGCACGACCGCCCAGGACTCGTCGGTCAGGTCGATGCGGACGAGCACGTAGCCGGGGAGCATCTTCTGCGTCACCTGCTGGCGCTTGCCGCTCTTGACCTCGGTCACCTCCTGGGTCGGAACCGCGACCTCGAAGATGTAGTCCTCCATGTTCAGCGAGCTGATGCGGCTCTCGACGTTCGCCTTCACCCGGTTCTCGTACCCGGCGTAGGTGTGGACGACGTACCAGTGGCCGACCCCGGAGCGCAGCCGCTCGCGCAGCTCGGCCAGCGGGTCGTCGTCCTCGTCCGCACCTGCGGCCGCTGCGGCGGCGGTGTCCACGGCGAGGGTCTCTTCCGCCTCGTCCGCGGCGACGGTCTCGTCCGCACCTGCGGTCGCCGTCTCTGCTTCCGCCTCTGCCTCCGCGGCAGCGTCGGCGGCGCCGGGGGCCTCCGCCGCCTGCTCGTCGTAGCCGGCCTCGTCGGCGGCGTCGGCGACAGACGGCTGTCCGGCCTCATCGGTCGACTCCGCCTGCTGGCGTGTGTCGTCCGGCAGCATGTCGGTCACGATGGTGCGTTCTCCGTCTCGCTTGACTCGTCTTGTCCCGCCCGTGCCCGCCGCGGGCGCCGTGCGGCCTCCAGGGCCGGCAGGGTCCATCCGGTGACTTCACCGCGCGTCACTGGAAGATCTGCAGCACGCCCTTCCCGAAGACGAAGTCGAGGCCGGTGACGATGCCGATCATGATGAGGACGAAGACGAGCACCACCGAGGTGTACGTGAAGACCTGCTGCCGCGTCGGCCAGACGACCTTGCGCAACTCGGCCACGCACTCCCGGTAGAAGACGCCGGGCGCCCGGAAGAAGCTGCGCAGCACGCCGGGCGGGACGAACTCGTCGTCGTCCCTCCGCTTGGCGGGCTTGGCCTCGCCCTTCGTGTCGGTCACTCGATCCTCTACTCGTCCGCACCGGCCGAAACCGGCTCGCCAACCTCTCTTCGCCGTCAGAGGCAGCACGTTTCAGGTGTCCGTGCTCTCAACTCGGCGCAGGGCAGGAGGGACTCGAACCCCCAACCGCCGGTTTTGGAGACCGGTACTCTAGCCAATTGAGCTACTGCCCTTCGGGCTGTCCGCGCTCCCCGCCAGGCCATCTTCTGGGTAGGCCTGACCAGGCGGCACGCACCGCCAACCCGTGCAGTCTACGGTGCCGCTCCACGCCACGTCGAACGGGGCGGTGCCAACGTGGTCGGACCCGCACTCCGGCGCCCCGGCGGCCGGGTGGCCGGGTGGCCGCGCTCGTCACCTGGTCGGTGAGACGACGCCGTCTCAGGTGGTGGATACCAGTGGGCCGCTCGCGGCGGGGGTGCCACGATATGACGTATGAGCAGTGCATCCGTCGCATCCAAAGCTGTCCGCGTCTCCGCTAGGCTCGGCGCCATCGCCGAGTCCGCCACCTTGGCCGTCGACGCCAAGGCCAAGGCGCTGAAGGCGCAGGGCCGCCCGGTCATCGGCTTCGGCGCCGGTGAACCCGACTTCCCCACCCCCGACCACGTCGTGGAGGCGGCGGTCGCCGCCTGCCGTGACCCGAAGAACCACAAGTACACGCCGGCCGGCGGCCTGCCCGAGCTGCGCGAGGCGCTGGTGGCGAAGACGGCCAGGGACTCCGGCTACGAGGTGGCCGCCAACCAGGTCCTGGTCACCAACGGCGGCAAGCAGGCCGTCTACGAGGCGTTCGCCGCGCTCCTCGACCCGGGCGACGAGGTGCTGCTGCCCACCCCGTACTGGACCACCTACCCGGAGTCGATCAAGCTCGCCGGCGGCGTGCCGGTCATGGTGCACACCGACGAGTCCACCGGCTACCACGTGTCGGTCGACCAGCTGGAGGCCGCGCGCACCGACCGCACGAAGGTGCTGCTCTTCTGCTCGCCGAGCAACCCGACGGGCGCGGTGCACACGCCCGCGGAGATCGAGGAGATCGGCCGCTGGGCCGTCCAGCACGGCCTGTGGGTGGTGGCCGACGAGATCTACGAGCACCTCGTCTACGGCGACGCGACGTTCGCGTCCATGCCGGTCGAGGTGCCGGACCTGGCCGACCGCTGCGTGGTGGTGAACGGCGTCGCGAAGACGTACGCCATGACCGGCTGGCGGGTCGGCTGGATGATCGGCCCCACCGACGTCATCAAGGCCGCGACCAACCTGCACTCGCACGCGGCGAGCAACGTCTCTAACGTGTCGCAGCGGGCCGCGCTCGCCGCGGTCGCCGGCGACCTTGAGGCCGTCAGCGAGATGCGCGCCGCGTTCGACCGCCGCCGGCAGAAGATCGTGTCGATGCTGCGGGAGATCCCCGGCGTGGACTGCCCAGAGCCCGAGGGCGCCTTCTACGTGTACCCGTCGGTGCGGGGGCTGCTCGGCAAGAAGATCCGCGGCCGGGTGGCGAACACGTCGATCGAGCTGGCCGAGATCGCGCTCGAAGAGGCCGAGGTCGCCGTCGTGCCCGGCGAGGCGTTCGGCACCGACGGCTACCTGCGGTTCTCGTACGCGCTCGGCGACGACGACCTGGTCGAGGGCGTCTCGCGGCTGCAGCGGCTGTTCGGCGAAGCCGAGTAACGGCCGGCAGAGGGGGAAAGCAGGGGGTGCGCAGACGGCTCGAGGCGCTGCCCAAGGCGCACCTCCACCTGCATTTCACCGGCTCGATGCGGCACTCGACCCTCGTCGAGCTCGCCGACGAGCACGGCATCAGGCTGCCCGACGTACTGCGCGACGAGTGGCCGCCGCAGCTGTCCGCGGCCGACGAGCGCGGCTGGTTCAGGTTCCAGCGACTGTACGACACCGCGCGCTCGGTGCTGCGTACCGAGGCGGACGTCAGGCGGCTGGTGCGCGAGGCGGCCGAGGACGACGGGCACGACGGCTCCGGCTGGCTGGAGATCCAGGTCGACCCGTCCGGCTACGCGAACCAGTTCGGCGGGCTGACGGTGTTCACCGAGCTCGTCCTCGACGCCGCCCGCGAGGCGAGCCAGGCCACCGGCGTCGGCATCGGCGTGGTCATCGCGGCGAACCGGATGCGCCACCAGATGGACGCCCGTACCCTCGCCCGGCTGGCCGCCCAGTACGCCGGCCGCGGCGTGGTGGGCTTCGGCCTGTCGAACGACGAGCGCCGCGGCCAGGCGCGCGACTTCGACCGCGCCTTCCACATCGCCGCGCGGGCGGAGTTGCTCAGCCTGCCGCACGGCGGCGAGCTCTGCGGTCCGCGCAGCGTCAGGGAGTGCCTCGACTCCCTCGGCGCCCGGCGGGTGGGGCACGGCATCAGGGCCGTCGAGGACCACGCGCTCGTCGAGCGGCTCGCCCGCGACGGCGTCACGCTCGAGGTGTGCCCGTGGTCGAACGTCTCGCTCGGCGTCTACGGCAAGCCGGCCGACGTACCACTGCGCCGGCTCTACGACGCCGGCGTCCGGATCGCGCTCGGCGCCGACGACCCGCTGCTGTTCGGACCCCGGCTGGCCGAGCAGTACGCGCTCGCCCGCGACGAGCTCGGCTTCACCGACTCGGAGCTCGCCGAGCTGGCGCGGCAGTCGGTGACGGGTTCTGCGGCACCCGACGACGTCCGCGCGCGGCTGCTCGCCGGCATCGACGACTGGCTCGCGGGGCCCGATCCCGCCCCGTAGCGCTGCACTGGCCGACTCCGGCCAGCAGATGACGTTGTGTCCGTCCGTACCACCGATCGGTCGCCAGACCGTGCCGTCGGCAGTACGCTCACCACGCTGCTCACTGCACGTACGGGGAGGTCCAGGATGCGCACACCCACCCGCATCGTCACCGCTGCCGTCGCCGCACTGGCGCTCGCCACCGGACTCGCGGGCCCGCGTGCGCTCGCCGCGCCTCCGGCACCGGGCGCACCGAGCGCGGGCGACCGGCTCTTCCCCGGTATCGGCAACGGCGGCTACGACGTAAAGCACTACGACATCGACTTCGACTACGACGCGAAGACGAAGAAGGTCGCCGCGCGCGTCGGCATCGTCGCGGAGGCCACCCAGGCGTTGTCGAGGTTCAACCTCGACTTCGGCGGCAACACCCTCGAGCGGGTGACCGTGGACGGCCGTGCCGCCGACTACCGCAGGGACGGCGAGGAGCTCGTCGTCACGCCGGCGAAGCCGCTGCGGCACACGTTCCGCGTGGACGTGACGTACGAGGCCGAGCCGCAGCTGGACACCCAGGAAGAACACATCCCCTGGATGAACCGCAAGGTCGGCGTCGACTACCCGCTGCAGAACTACGGCAGCCTCGGGCTGCGCGCCAGCTTCGGGTTCGCGCTGGAGACGCAGACCATCTCGCTGTACGAGGCGCCGTGGCTCACCCAGTCGGAGAGCTGGCTGCGGGGGATCATGGTGCACGAGGTCGCCCACCAGTGGTTCGGTGACTACGTCTCGCCCGCGACCTGGAGTGACCTGTGGCTGAACGAGGGCCACGCCACCTGGTACGAGATCAGGTACACGGAGGAGGTCGTCGGCGAGGGCACGCTCGAGCAGGCGATGAAGGAGACGTACGCGAAGGGCGACCAGTACCGCGCCGACTACGGCCCGGTGGCCAAGCCGAAGAACAGCGACACGCTCTTCAGCGACAACGTCTACAGCGGCGGCGCGCTGGTGCTCTACGCGCTGCACCAGAAGGTGGGCGACGAGGCGTTCCGCGCCATCCAGCAGCAGTGGGTGACGAGGAACGCCAACGGTGTCGCCGGCACCGACGACTTCATCGCCCTGGCCTCGCAGGTGTCCGGCCAGGACCTACGCGGCTTCCTCGAGGCCTGGGTGTACGGCACCACGACGCCGCCGATGCCCGGCCACCCCGACTGGACCGCAGACCCCCCGACCGAGGAGCGCACCACGAAGGTGGCCACACCGCACGTCCACCGGCACCTCGACGGCCACTGACCCCAGACCGTCAGCTGTTGCTCGTGCCTGCGGTGGCGGCGGTCGTGGTCACGGTGGTCAGGACGGCGGCGCGGATGGTGTCGATCACCTTCTTCGTGGCCGCGGCGGCCCAGTCGCCGGCGGCCAGGTCGTTCAGCTTCCGCTTCAGGTCGCGGCGCGACACCTCGGGGAAGACGTGCTTGCCCATCTCGCAGGCGCCGACGAGCATCGCCAGCGTCGCCGTACGGGGCTGCGGCACCGTGCCGACCACGACCGCGTCGTGCAGACGCTGACGCACCTCGCGCTCCGGTCCGCCGTCCTCCGCCGGGTACGTGGTGAACGGGATCACCAGCAGCACCTTGCCGCTCTCCTCGCGCAGCAGGCCACGTTCCACCAGACGCGCCAGGGTGGCCTTCTTCGCGCCCCGGTGCAGCCGGTCCACCCAGTGCTGCGGCCGCCGCGGCGTGCTCGCGGCGATCTTCGCCAGCGCGTCGTCGAGCAGCGGGTCGCCGGGCGGGGTGTCGTCGACGACGGTGACCTTCTTGTCCGCCAGCGTGACCGCGCCACGCAGCGCCAGCTCGGCCAGCAGCGCCCCGCCGATGCCGTACTCCAGGTACATGTCCGCCTTGGACTTGCCGGTGTCGTCGTCGTACGCCAGCAGAGTCAGCTCTTCGGCAAGCGTCAGCTCCATGCCACGACGCTACCCCACGTCACACGATCACAGCGGCGGCAACAGCTGGCTACCGCCCGGCAGCGGGCCGCCCGTCCCCGCCCGGTCGACCTCGCCCAACAGACCGGGACGCGCATGCTTGACGCACGGACCCCAACCTTACACCAGGAGGTGGGGTACCCATGACGCGCGTGCTGGTGGACTGCAGGACCATACCGAGCGAGTCGAACTGCTCGCTCACCATCGCCGGCAGCGAGGACGAGGTCGTCCGGGCTGCGGTACAGCACTCGATCGACGTGCACGGCCACGACGACACCCCCGAGCTGCACGAGCAGGTCAGGGGGGCCCTGCAGCCCGCGACCGAGCAGATCAGCCGGCAGGGTGCCTTCGTCCAGATGATCGAGTTCACCGCGCACAGACAGAAGCTCGACGAGGGCAAGGCCCTGCTCGACAAGTGGGAGGCGGAGATCGGCGACGCCCGCACGGCGCGCTGGTCGGTGCTGACCATAGACAAGGACCGGGAGGACCGGTACGTACAGCTGGTCGAGTTCCCCAGCTACGAGGAAGCGATGGCCAACTCGGAGCACCCGGCGACCGCCGCGTTCGCCGAGAGCCTGACCGAGCTCGCCGAGGACGGGCCCACGTTCCGCAACCTCGACGTCGTCACGGTCGATCTCTGACACACCTGGCCCGCCGCGGCCTCGGCAGTACGGGACCGCGGCGGTGTCAGAGCTTCTCGCCGATCAGCACCGGCTCGTTGCGTAGCTCCACGCCGTACGCGTCGCGCACGCCGTCGCGCACCTCGCGGGCGAGGTTCAGCACCTCGGTGGCCGTCGCGCCGCCTCTGTTGGTCAGCGCCAGCGTGTGCTTGCCGGAGATCCGCGCGAACCCGCTGCCGTACCCCTTGCCGAAGCCGGTGTGCTCGATCAGCCATGCCGCCGACAGCTTCAGCTGGCCGTCGGGCATCGGCCACCTGGGCAGCTCGGCCGGCAGCTTGGCCGCGGTCTGCGAGTCGACGATCGGGTTGGTGAAGAACGAGCCGACGCTCCAGGTGTCGTGGTCGTCCTCTTCGAGCACCATGCCCTTGCGGCGGCGCAGCCCGAGCACGGCCTCGCGCGCGACGGTGAGCGGCACCCGCTGCCCCTGGTCCACGTCGAGCGAGCCGGCGAGCTCGGCGTACTTCACGGGGGCGGACAGCCTGCTGCGCTCCAGCCGGAACGTCACGGCCAGCACGACGTACCTGTCGTCGCCCTTGAAGACGCTGTTCCTGTAGGTGAACGCGCAGTCCGCCGGGGACAGGTCGACCGTCTCGCCGCTGTGCCGGTCGAAGACGTGGACCGACGCGATGGTCTCCGCGACCTCCTGGCCGTACGCACCGACGTTCTGGATCGGGGTGGCACCGGCGAGCCCGGGCACGCCGGAGAGGAACTCCAGGCCGGCGAACCCCTCGTCGACGCAGTACGTCACCACGTCGTCCCAGTTCTCGCCGGCCTGCACGGTCAGCAGTACGGCGTCGCCGTCGCGTTCCACGTCGCGGCCGCGGCTGAGCACCCGGATCACCACACCGGGAAAGCCGTCGTCGGAGACGACCACGTTGCTGCCGCCGCCGAGGACGAGGGCGGGTTCCGTGGTGGCGTCGGCCGCGCGCACGGCGTCCACCAGGTCCGCGGTGTCGGCGCACTCGACCAGCCGGGCCGCCGGGCCACCGACGCGCAGCGTCGTCATGGGGCCGAGCGGCACCGCACGGTGCTCGACGGCTGTCTGGTTCACGCCAGCCTCACCACCAGGCGCACCATGCCGAGCACCTTCGTCTCGGCGCTGGTCACGGTGAGGTCCACCCGCACCGTGCCGTCGTCGTTCTTCTCCGCCACCTTGCCCGCAACGTCGATGGTCGCGCCGACGCCGTCGTTGGGCACCACGACCGGCTTCGTGAACCGCACGCCGTACTCCACGACCGCCGACGGGTCACCGGTCCAGGACGTGACGCAGCGCGACGCAACGCCCATGGTGAACATGCCGTGCGCGATCACGTCGGGCAGGCCGACCGAGGCGGCGAACTGCTCGTTCCAGTGGATCGGGTTGAAGTCGCGCGACGCGCCCGCGTAGCGCACCAGGTCGTCGCGGCGCACGGACACGGCAAATGCCGGCAGCTCGTCACCGACCTGTACGTCGTCGTGCCTGATCACTGGTCACCTCCGGCCGTGCCCCGCGCTACGAGCGTGCAGTACGAGCTGCAGACGTGCTCGCCGTCGACGGTGGCCACGTCCGCCCGGGTGGAGATCAGGTCGTTGCCTGCGGCGGACCTGATGTTCTCGACCTGCACGGTGACCTGGAGGACGTCGCCGGCCCGCACCGGCCGGGTGTAGCTGAACCGCTGGTCGCCGTGCACGACCTTGCTGTAGTCGAGACCCAGCTGCGGGTCCTCGATCAGCTGGTTGAGCGCGTCGTACGCCACCACGATGGGGAACGTCGGCGGCGCGATGACGTCGGGGTGCCCGAGCGCGCGGGCCGCGTCACGATCGGTGTAGGCGGGGTTGTCGTCGCCGAGGGCAGCGGCGAACTCCCTGATCTTCTCCCTGCCGACCTCGTAGGGACGGCTGGGCGGGTAGCTGCGACCGATGAAGGACGGGTCGAGTGGCATGGGTCAGGACCGTATAAGACGCACAGCGGGTAAGGCGAGACGTCAGGTCTCCCCCGTCACGCCGGGTGCGTCCGCCGGGAGGCCGGACTCAGCGAGTCTCGCGGTGTGCCCGGTGCGTGCGGCAGTTCGGGCAGAACTTCTTCAGCTCGAGCCGGTCCGGGTCGTTCCTGCGGTTCTTCTTCGTGATGTAGTTGCGGTGCTTGCACTCGACGCAGGCAAGCGTGATCTTCGGCCGGACGTCGGCGCTCTTGGCAGCCACGGGCTGAGGTCCTTTTCGGTCGAACTGCTTGTGGGTACTGCTGAGGTCACCCGCCGGTGCGGGCGGGCGTCCGTAGCGGAGGCCGGACTCGAACCGGCGACGCAACGATTATGAGCCGTTTGCTCTACCGCCTGAGCTACTCCGCCAAGAGAGCCCCCTTACGGAATCGAACCGTAGACCTTCTCCTTACCATGGAGACGCTCTGCCGACTGAGCTAAGGGGGCGAGTCTT